>JBAIXL010000188.1:0-16466 GCA_037916685.1 Methanolinea tarda | reverse complement strand
TTTCGGCACCACAATATAAATCGATGCTGTTGGACAATCTGTTGCCGCAGGGATCATCCTGAGTTAAAAACCGAATGAAAAACCGAGAAAATGGATTTCCAAGCCAGGTTTTCACAGCGAGCATCGCGGACGTAAGATCTTGATCGTCGGGCATTAAACCAACTCTGAAGGGCCCAATACCAATTTATACTATAAAATAGTTTGCTGGCCGGGCAGTATTCCATCCGTGGGAGACAGGACCCTACCTAGTGGAGGCCATCTCTCGATGGCCGACACAAATAATCCCGCAATGAATATATGCCGTGGAATTCCTATGATTCTGCCGACGCTGTGACATGCGCTTCCCAGGTCAGGGGAGATTTCCCTCTCCACTGCATCCCCTCTGACGTTGCTCACTCATATCCATCAGAAGCTCAAAGATTTTCTGTACATACACGGGATCAATCTGCTGCTCAACCGCGAGCGTAAACACCTCTTCAAGAACCGCCCTGCGGCGATTCTCGTCACGGATGGGAAGTCCCTCTCTTTGTTTCACGACCGCGAGTTTCGCCGCTAGCTGCTGCCGTTTACTGATGATGGAAATGATCTGATGGTCGATCTGACCAATCTCCCTGCGAATACTCTCTAGGGTCATCTCACAATGATTGACATCTCAGTATAAAATCTCTGCCATGATTTGTTGCCCGTACCAAAGCGCATAAGAGGCGGCCGGAGAACAGTATTAGGATAGTACATGTTGGAACGGATCCCACCGAGGGAATGGAAAGATCTGACCATCTCCTGGCTCGCCATTGCCCTGGCATTTACCCTCATCTTTGTCCGGGGAAATATTGGTGATATCTTTGGCTTCCTGCTCTTCTTCGCCGTTTCTCTGGTTACCGTGGGGATAGGATTTGTGCTGCACGAAATGGCACACAAGTTCACCGCCATACGGTTCGGGTACTGGGCAGAGTTTCAAAAGAACACACAAATGCTACTCATCGCGGTAGCGCTTGCCGCACTCGCTGGAATCGTATTTGCCGCGCCGGGTGCGACCAGGATTTATGCCCACGAAGGCTCTCTCTCCAGAGACCAGAACGGCAAAATCTCGATTGCCGGTCCCCTGACCAATCTGATCCTGTGCATCCCGTTCGGGATCATCTATCTCGCGGGAACGACCGGCTCTCTGGGGGTTGTGGGTTTGATCATCGGCACCGTGGGCCTGCAGGTGAACGCCATGATTGCGTTCTTTAATATGATCCCGGTTAATCCCCTGGATGGAAGTAAGATCCTTTCCTGGAATATCCCTGTGTTTATCCTCACGATCCTGGCCACGCTGGGTGTTCTTTATCTGACCCTCACTTCCCTGTATTTCACGGGGGGATCTCTATGAGATCCCGGATATCTTTTACGACCTGAATCCCTTTTTCATATGCCTCGGTAAGAGCGGTTGGGTGACCCCGAATCCCGTGATATCGATCCATCTCGTTGGCGATGATATTGTCATAATACTCGAACCCCATGGTATTGAAGAAGGCCGTGATGGCGGGATATGCTGCATCGAACACGTGGTCCCAGGACAGACCCGCGGTAGAAATAAAAATTCCCTTGTGGCGACGGATATGTTCTGGGGTGAAGAATCGGGTTTTTTGTATGTATTTCTGGGCCCAAATGAACTGCGCCCGGTCAATAAGGCCTTTCAGTTCTGCCGTGATTCCCATGCTGTATATGGGGGACGCCACGGCGAGGCAGTCCATCTCCAGAATGCGCTCAAAGAGGGCGGCCAGATCATCCGCTTCGGTACATTCTCCGGTGCGGTGACAGGCATTGCATCCCTTACAGGGTGAGTAGTTCAGATCTCGTAGAATCACCTTGTCCGACGAGGCTCCTTCATCCCGTGTCCCCTCCAGGAATCGATCCAATAATGTCTCCGTGTTTCCATGTCGATGAGGGGATCCGGAGATGCCGAGCACATTGATGGGCATTTATCCTCGTAAACGTTCTCGTAGATCCGTGATCACCGCAACCGCAAGGTGCTCCGCGTCCGTTCGGGCGTTGGGATGAGTGGCAATCGCTCCCTTTTCGTCGACTCCATTCACCATCAGATAGCGGATATCCCTCTCCCGGACTTCGATGACATTGAAAAAGCATCGTACAGACGGGATCGCGGCATCGAATACGTACTCCCACGTTTGACCGGCTGTGGAGAGAAAAACACCTATTCGTTTTCCTTTCCGTTCAACGGGCACGACGGGAAGCTTCAGGACATATTTTCGGGAACGAAATACCTGTGCCCGATCGATGAGCGCTTTTGCCTGTGCGTTGATCCCCATGCAGAAGATGGGTGCAGCCAGAATGATCAGGTCGGCCGCAATGATCTTCTCATCGATGACATCCATCCCATCTCTCTGTACGCAGCGGTTTAGCTTTTCACATAGGTTGCATCCCCTGCAGGGATTGATATTGGCTTCGATGATAGCGATCTTTTCGATCTCCACCTCTGGTTCCTTTCTCATCGCCTCAAGAAACCAGTCCAGCAGGGTCTCCGAATTCCCACCCCGCCGGGGGCTTCCGGCGAATGCTAGAACCTTGATCACCATAGGTTATCGCATAGGCTCCAGACTGATAAATACTCTGTGAGATCCTCTACAGGTAGATATTTTGGATCCTAGGCTAATCCTCACCCTAAGCACGGATAAAAACAGATTACCCCAGGTTTTTGAAACAGAGATACCAGTCCTTACACTCGTAACCCTCTTTCAAACGCCTCTCCACTGCTTCTGTGGTGGCGGGAGCCGGTACAACCACTTTTTCCCCCGGTTGCCAGTTTGCAGGGGTAGCAACCCCGTATTTATCTGAGGTCTGAAGGGCCCTGACCAGACGGAGAATCTCGGGTATGTATCTTCCATTGCTCATGGGGTAATAGACCATCGCCCGCAACACCCCTTTATCGTCGATAAAAAAGACCGCCCGAATGGTTGTGGTGCTGTTGGAACCTCCATGGATCATCCCATAGAGACGGGCGACCTTCATATCGAGATCAGCGATAATCGGAAAAGGAACTTTCACTCCCATTTTTTCTTTGAGGTTATTTACCCAGGCAAGATGGGAATGAACACTGTCGATTGAGAGCCCCATCAGATGGACATTCAGCTTTACGAACTCGTCGTACATGCTGGAAAAAGCGATGAACTCCGTCGTACAGACTGGAGTAAAATCAGCGGGGTGCGAGAACAACACCACCCACTTCTTGCCTTTGAAATCAGAAAGACGTACCGGTCCATGGGTAGTCTGGGCCTCAAAATCCGGTGCCTGATCACCAATGATCGGAAGGGTGTGAGCCGTGTCTCCCATACAGATCTCCACTCTATTTATTCGATCATCTCTTCCATTGCAGCCTTTCCATACACGTATGCCGGCATACCGGACAGGAGGAATGTTACCCGAAGCGCCTCTTCAATCTCTTCCCTTTTGAGACCCAGCTTCGGTGCCCCTGCCAGCTGGGCACGGACTGCATGGGGATCCCGAAGCGCCGCGGCAACCGCGATCGCGATGAGCTTCTTGGTTTGTCGGGTGAGTGCTCCATCTCCCCAGATGTGATCCTCAAGCCGCATGATCATCTGATACATCTCAGGCTCGTTTTCCGCGAGATCCCGGAAGATTACTGGAACTTTTCCGATAACCTCCTCCAGACCTTTCAGTTCTTTGGCCTTGATACTCTTTCCGGCACGAGCCGGTTTTTTGGTTGCCGCGGGTTTTTTGGCTGCCATATCATCACTCCCGAAGCACCATGGGTTCTCCGCAACAGACGAGTTCTCCTCCTCCGACGACCTTCACTTCCACCACATTTCCGCAGATCATACACTCAAAAATCTGCCCTTCTTTGGACGTGTTCACCATACCTTCTATCCTCTCCCTTAACCACGGTTTCTGGTATAAAATACAGATAAAATTAGCTTATTTCTTAAGATACTCCCGCTTTTTGGGCGGGTTGACCGCATCTTCCGGAGTCTTGACATCGGGGCGGATGTGGGTCATGGGGTAGCACTGATATTCTTCGCAGGCGCACGATGGGCATTTCCTCAGATCCTGTTCTGCCTTGTTCAGCTCATATTCTGATCCGCAATCAATACAGACATACTTGCCGGGACCGACTTTTCCGCCCGCTTTTACGGTTTTTGCTTTCTTTTCTGCCATTGATTCACCATCTTCTGGTAGACATCAATCATATTTATCTTTTCGGTCCCCGGGAATGGAGGTAAGGAGGTGGAAGGTAAAACGGATCCCGTGGATCCATTACCTTCTTAATCTACGGAATTTACATGATGGACATGGCCAGGAAGATCATCGGCATTCTGGGGAGCCCGCTTACAAAAGGCAATACTGCGTTGCTGCTCCAGAAAGCACTTGAGGGTGCACAGGCAGCCGGATCCGAAGTCGAACAAATCAATATCCCATTTCTGAATATCGCACCATGCATGGAGATATTTTACTGCGTCGACCACGAGACCTGCAGAATCCAGGATGATATGATAGGAATATACAAAAAGTTCACGGAACTCGATGGACTGATCATTGCATCCCCGGTAATGACCATGGGCATTCCCGGTAAGCTGAAGTCCTTCATGGATCGGTTTCAGGTATACTATATGGCAAAATATGTGCGGAAAATGCCCCTGGTACCGGAGGCCAAAAGGAGTTCCCGACGGTGTCTGTTTATCTCTATCTCCGGCATGAGCAGTATAACCGTCTTTGAGGGGGCGAAAGCAACGGTGAAGGCATTCTGCCAGATCATTGACTGCCGGTATGGGGATGAGATCCTGGTTCCCGATATGGACTCTATCCGAGACATACGGAACCGGCCGGACATTCTGCAGGAAGCATACGAGAAAGGATACGCACTCGGGAAGTGGGAGGACTAGAGTAATCCGCGTTCTCTCATACTGACAAATCCTTTTCGGGTAATAATGAGGTGGTCCAGTACGCGGATTCCAAGAATCTGCCCTGCTTCGACGAGCTGCCGGGTGATGGCGATATCCTGAGAGCTGGGGTCCATGGTTCCCGAAGGATGGTTGTGCACCAGAATCACAGATGCCGCCCTATCCGTAATGGCGTCGGCAAACACTTCACGGGGATGAACCAGGCTATGGTTAAGCAGGCCCACGGTGATTACCCGGTTTTCGATCACTTCCCCGGCACCGCTGAGCGTGATGCAGGAGAAGTGCTCCTGTTTCTTGGTAGCGAGGTCGGCTACCAGGGGTAATACATCTTCCGGAGAGGTGATCCGGAATTTCTCCGGTTCGTGGAGAAGATGTCTGCGTGCCAGTTCGAAACAGGCTGCGATCTGTGCCGCCTTTGCGGGACCAAGACCTTCGATGGTACAAAGGAAAGAGTATTCCCGATACTTCGGATCCCGATCGATGTGGCGGGCGATATCGCTTGCGATGGAAAGGACATCGTGATTCTTTGTCCCCCGTCCGAGGATAAGTGCGATCAGTTCAATGTCGGAAAGGGCTAGCGCTCCCCGGGCCGCGATCTTCTCCCGGGGGCGATCCTGTGGTGAGATATCTTTCATCGACAGAGGTCATCAACCGGATACATATGTACGCTCTTCGGGGTAAACCGTTGTGATCTCTCATCCATATCCTTATCAAGAATCTGTGCATACTCCTCTCCATGACCACGGAAGCCAACCTGAAAGAGGCCTTCACAGGAGAATCCCAGGCAAATCGAAAATATTCGGTTTTTGCAGAGCAGGCGGAAAATGACGGATTCAAGAACGTCGCCAGGCTCTACCGTGCTGCCTCGGAGGCAGAGGCGATTCATGCCCGCAAGATGGTCCGCGTTCTGGGAGGAATCGGCACCACCCTTGATAACCTGAAAAAGAGCGTGGAAGGAGAGACCCATGAATTCAAGTCCATGTACCCCTCCTTCATCAAAGAGGCGGAAGGGGAAAAGAAGAGCGAAGCGGTGACGGCATTTACCTACGCGATGAAAGCGGAAGAGGTACATGCGGATCTCTATAAACGGGCACTGGATGCGGTTCAGGGAAAGAGGGATCTGAATGTGGCCAAGATCTCGATCTGCCCGGTCTGCGGAAATATCTTCTTCGGGGAACCCCCGGAAAAATGTCCGATTTGCAGTATATTCAGAAAGAAATTCCTGGAAATTGTTTAGACGGGAGTGCCATACTTATACCAATCTTTTTCGGTGAAATAACCATCCTTTGGGATCTAGAACGTTCCAAAAAATGACTATATCTCGTTCTTTTCCGTTTCTGCAAGGCCCTTAATGGTACCAAAGAGAATCGAACACTCGTTCTTCAGGATTTCAGGGGCTTTCTGTTCAAGTTCATCCATAAGGGTCTGCAAGCGTACGGGAAGATTTTGAAGCGCTTTCTTCTGCTCCTCCTGCTCCTGCAAAATCCTCTCATGCAGGTGAAGGACCCGGCTTTCCTCTCCCTTCAGATGGAGAAGTTCGGTCTGAACCGGCATCTCACGGATCATCCTTTTCTGATTTTCTAACCGATTCTCGGCGGCTTGAACATCGGAACAGGATTGCCATACCTCTGTTGATACGGATTCGGGACCCGCAGCGATGCGCTGTTCCTCCTGCCCTTTCAGAGTCAGAGTACCTGCCCGTATCATCTCAAGGAGTAGAGGCGATGTCTCTAGCAGGTTTTCCCGTATATCCGAGCAGTTATGGGGGGAGGATTCGAGCAGAGCGATGGATTCTTCCATCCGCCTCTCCCCTTCCCGGTTATTCTGATGACGGTGTATTCGGGCGGCTCTGCGATATACTGACAAAAAAACCCCCAGAGACTGCTCATTCTTCTGTCGTAAATCCTGCACCTCCCGTTCCAGGTGGGTGAACTGCTCCAGTTGACCCGCCAGAAAGGCATACGCATCACTCTTCTGGAGATCTGTAAGAGAATCGTCAACTCTTTGCCTCTCTATCTCTACGGTCTGCATCTGAGCCTGCAATTCGGTGAGGCGATCTTTTCCCTTCTCCAGCTCAGTCTGGAGTGCCTGAATCTCACTCCACTCGGCACGCAAAGAGGATAATTGTACCCGCTCCTGTTTCACCTGGGAGAAGATGGCGGTCAGCTCATTGATCGTTCTCCCGATGATTCCGATTTCGTGACGAAGTGCTTTCATCTCGTCCGGAAACACCGCGGGAAGGTACTTTCCCGCACCTTTAAGGGCGGTAATGCATCCTTTCAGGATCAGGCTCAACTCATGGTAAAATGCTTCTGCCTCCAAAGGAAGGGGTCGACCGATATGCTGCTGGACGGAGCGAATAAAGTGCGGAAGGGAGGACTTGGCGATCTTCTCGAGTTTGGGATGCGAAGAGGGGGCACGTTCTATCTCAGAAAGAGCATTCAGAATCTCCTGTATCGTCTCCAGAGCAGTGGTCACCTGTGGACGCCGTGTGGCCACTTCCTGTTCCAGCCGGTCGCGTAAAGTAAGTTCCTCCCTCTCGATATACTGAGGCAGTTCCATAAAGGCAATTTCTATCTTCGATGGTTTTGCCCCTTTTCCGATCAGCGTTCTTAACCGATCGAGCATGTGCCGGTCCTCATGATCTCGACTCCATTTCACGGTCACGTGTATACGATGCAACCGGGGCTTCCATATCAAAAAGAGATTCCGAAAGAATTTCCGTGACGAGTACCCCCCATACTGATGCTGGTTCATGGTGAGTTCTGATAAAGATATCGGGAGATCTGCTCTCCGAATGCATTTGAGTAACTGCCCACAATATTGGGATCGTGGCAGATACTCGTTCAGTGCCTAACGCAGTATTCACACCGGATTCCGCACCGGAATTCTCTAATTGGGATATTGGACCCGATGCCAGGGAAAAGTCCGCAATTCTCTTATACTCTTGCCACACACACGGAGGGTATGGCCGCGGTCACGGTTTATTCGACCAAAAACTGCCCTTATTGCCGCATGACCAAGGTATTCCTCGAAAAACACGGAATACCCTATGTGAATATCGACGTCGGGCTGGACAGAGAAGCAGCCAAAAAGATGGTGGATATATCCGGTCAGTTCGGGGTGCCCGTCACCGTGTGGGGGGATGAAGTGATCGTGGGATTCGATTCAGAAAAGTTGCATGAACTGGTCGGGAAAGAAGCCGTGGGGGGAGACTTTGATGTGGCAATCATCGGTGCGGGTCCCGCGGGGCTCACAGCGGCGATGTATGCAGCAAGAAAGGCCCTCTCAACCGCCATCATCAGTGAGGATATCGGCGGCCAGGCTCTATGGAGCTGGTCCATCGATAATTACATGGGTTATCGTATGGTGACCGGCGAAGACCTGATGAAAAAGTTTGAAGAACAGATCAAAGAGTTGCCCATTACCCTGCATCTGGATCGTGTCACTTCGATAAAAAAGGACGCTTCGCTCTTCACCCTGGAAACGATCAGCGGAAAATCGCTTACCGCAAAGAGTCTGATCATCGCTACGGGAAAACATCCCCGTACGCTGGGGATCCGTGAGGAAGACAGTTACATTGGGCACGGGGTCAGCGTATGTTCTACCTGCGATGGCCCATTGTATAAGGGCAAGAAAGTCGCGGTAGTGGGTGGAGGTAATTCGGCGTTCCAGGCAGCGATCGGCATGAGCCGGATCGCCCAGTGGGTATATCTGATCGTTCGCAAGGGAATCAGGGCAGACACCGTACTTCAGAAAAAAGTGGAGAGTATCCCCAACATCACCTCAATCGTGAACACGGAAGTTATCTCCTACCATGGGAAACCATTCCTGGAGGCCGTGACGATTAAAGACCGTGCGACCGGGACCGAGACCAAGATCGACATCGAGGGACTATTTCTGGAAATCGGACTGCTGCCCAATACCGAATTCCTGGGAGGGCTGGTGACACAGAACGAACAGCAGGAAATCATCATCGATCACAACTGTCATACCAGTATGGAAGGAGTATTTGCGGCAGGGGATGTCACCCATATAAACGGAAAACAGATCATCATCGCTGCCGGGGAGGGGGCAAAGGCTGCACTGGAAGCCTATGAATACGTATTGAAGAGGTGAAGCCTTTCAGGAGGACCAGCCAAGCCTCTGTTTCAGCTCTCGGGTCGCATCTCGGGGGAGAGCACGGCCGGTACGGGGATGTATCACCAGAGTGACTGCCTCCTGGAGTGGACTCCTTTTCACATCTGTTCCGCAGATCGGGTAACCGGGGTTGAACCGAGAAAGTGCCCGTGCGAACGCATCGATCATCCGTGTTCGGGAACGGAGATTCGATCGATCCAGGTTGATCAGATATTCAAGGATGGACAGGTCAACCAGGGTGCTCGCGACCCACTCGATCTCGCAGGTGTAACCAAACAGCCAGACCAGGGGGGAACCCTTCATGGTGCGGACGAAATCCTGCACATTGCATCCGATAGAACAGGATCCGATGATTACCCCCTCGATGGAGGAGCGGGATGTGATTCTTGTGATTCCCTTAAGGAGGGTATTGAGATGCATCACCGAGCCGATCCGGCCACTTTCGGACTCGATCCCGCCTATTGTGCGGATTCCCCCATGAGCTGCGATATAAAGATATAGACGATCCTCTTTGGTGTGGGTCAAATCGTCGCGCAGTGCACGGTTAAATCCACGTTTTTCGTAGAAATTTGAATAGTAGATATTAAAATCTCCCCGGTACTGCTCCAGCCCCTCGAGAAATGGTAGCACAGAGGGGCGCTTCGGTTTCTGTTCAGGGGTCCACCAGGGCCCTTCCAGAACGAGCAACGCTGCTTCGCTCATCCGCGCACCAGGACGGAATATGGCAGTCCCTCGTATTGGGTGTATCGGAAACGAGCAATGTTAAAACAACGGGCAACGCATATAAAGTAGGGTACAGTCATGGAACCGCTTACTGCGTTCACTTTTTTGGCGGCTGCAGGGCTGATGGTGTGGGGCTATCTGGTAGGGATGAAAAGAAAACTCTCTCTTGTCCCCGGTTATAGGAAGAATGACATACACAACGACCGTGGGTATGCGATCTGGATTGGATATAATCTTATGGGGATGGGAACGCTGGGAGGGATTGATGGTCTGATGCAGGTGCTTTTCCCGGTAACCCATACGTCGATGTTCCTCGCATGGGCAGTGATCATTGTCCCCGCCATCACCGTTCGAATATTTCTAGGGAAGAAACGGTATGAAGCGATTTAGAGGAAGATTCTGAGGTTGACCGTGTGGAATTAACCCTTCTTTCCAGCATCGTAGTGATCTTTGGTCTATCCATCGTGGTGATCTTCCTCTTCAATCTCCTGCGGATTCCTGCGGTGGTAGGATTTATTCTCACCGGCCTTCTCGTGGGCCCTCATGGATTCAGCCTCATCAGCGCCATCGATCAGGTGGAATTACTGGCAGAAATCGGAATTATCCTGCTATTATTTACTATCGGGCTTGAGTTCTCATTCCGAAACCTGTGGAAGATTCGGCAGAATGTGGTCGCGGGCGGCTCCCTCCAGGTGGTAATTACCGCACTCTTCACCACCCTGCTCTGTGCCTTCTTTGGTCTGCCCCTGAGAGAATCCATCCTGATCGGATTCCTGATCTCCCTTTCCAGCACGGCAATCGTTCTGAAAATCCTCCAGGAACGAGGAGAAGTGGATACTCCCCACGGAAATATGACCCTGGCCATCCTGATATTCCAGGATCTGATCGCGATTCCGATGATGCTTACCCTCCCGTTCCTGGCAGGGATAGGGAATCTGGGAGGTGAATCCCTCCTCTCAATGCTTGTCTGGGATATCGCGATCATCGCGTTTCTGATCGCCTCGGCAAAATGGTTTGTTCCGTTTCTTTTGTTCCAGATAGCAAGAACACGAAACCGGGAACTGTTTCTACTGTTTGTGGTCCTGATCTGTATAGGTGTTGCGTGGCTCACATCTCTCGCCGGACTGTCCCTGGCACTGGGGGCGCTGCTGGCAGGCCTGATCATCTCCGAATCCGAGTACAGTGGCCAGGCAATCGGAAACATCATTCCCTTCCGGGACGTCTTCACCAGTTTCTTCTTCGTATCGGTGGGCATGCTCCTCGATCTTCAGTTCCTAATCCTGCACTGGCCGCTCATCCTCGTACTGGTGATGGCGGTCATCATCCTGAAAACAGTGATCGCTGGGGGGGTGCCCGCAGTACTCGGATATCCGGTCCGGACTATCGTACTGGTGGGGTTGAGCCTGGGTCAGGTGGGGGAATTCTCCTTCATCCTTTCCCAGAGCGGTCTCGAATTCGGACTTTTGTCCAGCGAGGCCTACCAGATTTTCATCGCCGTAGCCCTTATTACGATGGCCGCCACTCCGTTCCTCCTCACCGCAGGCCCCCCTATGGCAGACGCCTTCAGCCGGCTCCCCTGGCCCGATCGATTTCGTACTGGGAAAATGCCCGGAGAGGTTCGGCCTCCGCCTCCTCTTGAGGATCATCTGGTGATCGTAGGTTATGGCATTAACGGAAGGAACCTCGCCCGTGCCGCCCGGGTAGGAGGAATTCCGTACGTCATTCTGGAAATGAACCCACAGACTGTTCGATCCGAACGCGCGAAAGGAGAACCTATCGCGTACGGAGATGCAACTAATGAAGCGGTCCTGCATCAGGCGTCTCTGGAAAAAGCACGGATCCTGGTGGTGGTGATCAACGATCCCGCTTCTTCCCGCAGGATCACGGAACTCGCCCGTCGTTTAAATCCGAACCTGTACATCATCGTGCGCACCCGATACATTCAGGAGGTTGCTCCTCTCTATCATCTGGGTGCCGACGAGGTGATTCCTGAGGAGTTCGAGACCTCGGTGGAGATTTTTACCCGCGTGCTAAAGAAATATCTCATTCCGCGGACCACCATCGACCGGTACATCGCGGAAGTACGAGCGGATAATTATCAGATGCTGCGCAGCCTTCCACGAACATCTGCCACCCTCGCCGATCTCACCATCGATATCCCTGATATCGAGATCTCAACCTTCCGAGTGGTTCCGGGATCCCCCGTGTGCGGGAAGAGTCTCGGTGAAATGGCGTTGCGCAAACAGCACGGGGTGACGGTCGTGGCTATCGAAAGAGGGGGTCAGATTCTCCCCAATCCTGGTGCCGATACGACCCTGGAAGCACAGGACCGGGCCATTGTGCTGGGGACACCGGAAAAAATTGCCGCGGCCACATCCCTCTTTCTTGCTCCGGTTGAAAGAACACCGAAACCCTGATTCTATCTCAGATGATCTTTTGAGAGGGTTACTGGATTCCTGAAGTCCGCTTACGTCGGGGTTTTATAATCCGTGAAGCTGGCCCATCTAACATTGAACAACCATTGCATCGGTACGATAGGAAAACGACCCCCCTTCCTTATTGAGAACGTTGAGAGGAATTAATCCTGACGGGTCCTCTCGCCTTTTTTCCGGTATGCCTCCCTTAGAACGGTGGTGATGTTTTTGACCGGGCGGTCCGCGAATCCTCCGATATGATACTCACAGAAGGGACAACAACTGACGATCACATCAGCTCCCGTCTTCGCCAGATCTTCTGCTCGTTTCTTCCCCAGAGCAGAGGATACTTCCGGGCATCCCGAACGTGTCCCACCGCCTGCACCACAGCATTTTTGTGGCACTTCGATGACTTCCGCCACGTCCCGTAGAAGTTCACGGGCGGGTTCACGCAATCCTTGCCCTCGAAGGGCGTGACAGGGATCATGGTATACGATCCGAATGGGCAGACGGGACGGTGGTATCGCTCCGAGTTCCGTAAGAATCTCGGTAATGTCCTTTACGACAAAAGGAGTACGGTAGTCGTTCTTAAGTGTTGATCCACACCCTGCACACATCGTCACAACGGTATCGATTCCCCGACTGGTAAACGCCTGGATATTTCGACGCTGCAGGATGTCGAGGCACGTCAATTGTCCCGTTCTGATGAGTGGTGAGCCACAGCAGACCTGCTCATGCGGAATGATCACGCGGATTCCATTCCTTCGCAGTACTTCGATGGCATCCATTGCGGTTTCTGCAAGGCGGAAATCGTACATGCAGCCCACGAAAAATCCAACGGTTTTTCGTACGTCCCCTTCCGGTTCAATTACTTCCGGGACCTGTTCGAGGAACGCAACCGTTCCCTTTGGCACGCTGCGGCCGGTCTCCCGAATCAACTGCTCGATGTCTTGATGACGGGGCAGGGTGAGCCCCTCGCGGTTAGCAATGGCCCTCAATTTCTCAATTGCTTTACCTGGGATCTTGATATTCTTTGGGCACACCTTCCAGCAGTTCTGACAGGTGGTGCAGGTAAATAGTCCGTCCCGAATCGCCTGAGTGATGCGATCGGCACGATCTCGGGGATCGAGAGTGAGGCGCATTTGCTGGCGCATGGCGGTAGGTCCAGAAAATTCGGCCACCTCCATCGCCGGACAGACCGAGATGCAAGCCAGACACTCGATGCACTCCCGGAGAGGTTTCATGGCCTCTACCTCTTCCTGGGTGGGAAGTCGTCCCTCAGCTCCTGGGAGGATCCCTGCGAGACGGGAGAGTGCAGGCTGCATGTCGATCACCAGATCCTTTTTGATAGGAAGGTTGAGAGGTTCAATAGTGATCCCGTCTCGTGCCTCTTCCATACACGCAAGTACCGGTACGCCATTGACCCGGACCGCACAGCTCCCGCACTGACCCGTCCCACAACAATACCGGTACGCAAGGGCCGGATCTCCTTCATGAACGGTATGGAGCAGATGCAGAACCCGGGCGCCTTCCTCAAGATCCACCGTGTAGGTCTCGTAACGGGGTTCCGTGTCACAGGAAGGATCGAACCGGAAAATCCGGGCTGAGACCCTCATTCGGCCACCTCCTGCCGCATGATTCCCTGACTAAACAGGGAGACATAGGTGTGTCGGTAAGGCGAAGTGACCGCATCCCAGCTCTGCTCCACATCTTTCCTTACATGGGCGCCCCTTGACTCGGGGCGGAGAAGAGCCGAGCGTGCGACGAGAGAGGCGGACAGGCACATGTTCCGAACGGTAAAACAGTCCACGAGATTCTGTGGATTTGCGGCACATACCGGGGCCTCTAGGAGCAATTCCGTTGTTTTAAGAGCCCTGCCGAGCCCTTCTGCGGTGCGAAAGATGCCTGCATCTTCCCACATGGTCTTCTGAAGTCTTCGTGATAGTACCCACGGGGGAATGGTGCCGGCGAAGAAACTCTCTACCCGATTCTGGACTGAATCTATCTGCAGAGGATCAATCCTACCTGTGCGTACAGGGGCTCTTCCCGCTGTTTCTCCGGCCCGTTTCCCAAAGACCTGGGTATCTGCCAGGGCATTACCCCCCAGCCGGTTCGCTCCATGGACCCCTCCTGCTACCTCTCCACATGCGCAGAGTCCGGGAATGGTGGTCTTTGCCTCGGCCGTTATCTGCAATCCTCCCATGATGTGATGTGCGGTAGGTGCGACTTCCATCGGTTCGGTGCGAATATCCACTCCGAACTTAAGGAACTGCTCGAGCATTACCGGCAGCCGTTCTTCTATCTTTGCTGCGGGCAGATGAGTCACATCGAGATAGACGCCCTTCCTTGAAGTGCCTCTTCCCTGCTCCACCTCTGTCGCGATCGCTCGGGATACCACATCCCGCGTGGATAGTTCCATCCTCTCCGAATCATACCGGGCCATGAATCGTTCCCCATCTGCATTCAGGAGGATCCCTCCCTCTCCACGGACCGCTTCGGTTACCAGTCTTCCTCGGGCATCGTAGGGATACACGGCACCGGTGGGATGAAACTGGACCATTTCCATGTCGATCAACATCGCTCCCGCCCGATACCCCAGGGCGAATCCATCGCCCGTCCCGGTGGCGGAATTCGTGGAGATATCATACATACGGGTACCTCCTCCCGTGGCGAGCACGGTGCAGTCGGCTCGGATCACGACCATCTCACAGGTACGGGTATCCATGGCGATGGCACCGATCACCGCCCCCCCGTCCTTGAGGAGCTCGAGCACCGCCATCTCCTGGAGGATCTCCACACGGCTGTTCCGGAGGTGTTCCAGGAGCGTGAGCATCATTTCATGGCCAGAACGGTCTCCCGCATAACAGGTTCGCGGAAACCTCTGCCCACCGAACGATCGTTGGGCAGGGAGGTTATCCGGCGACACATCAAAAAGTGCACCCCATTCCAACAGCTCCCGAAATCTCTCCGGTGATTCCTGGACCAGAATCCGGACCAGCTCGGGATCATTCAGGTAGGCTCCACCCCGAAGAGTATCCTCCTCATGGAGGACGCAGGAATCCCCGGCACGCAGGACCGCATTGTACCCTCCCTCGGCCATGGGTGTGCACCCCCCCTTTCCTACAATACTTTTCGATAAGAGTACCGTATCCCCGTATTTTTCTGCCTCCACCGCAGCCCTAGCTCCGGCACCTCCGCTCCCGATCACCAGTACATGGCAGGAGATCCCATCATCTGCACGCATCTGTATTATTAGGTGAGATGTACGTACATAAAATAGCTAATATTTACCCAAAATCGGAAGATTTGACGTAGGAATCGTTGAATATATGTTCCGTGGTGGTAAATTTATAAAATAACTGTACCGGAGGCAAGCCTTAATGAGGCTCTTAATGAAATTCGGCGGCACTTCAGTGGGCGATGGGGAAAGAATGCAGCGTGTGGCAGAGATTGTGGCACGTTCGAGGAACGAAGGAAACGAGCTTGCCGTGGTGGTTTCGGCGATGACGGGCGTTACCGACCAGCTGATCGGAATGGCGCTTGAAGTGGCAAACGGAGCACGGAAACCCCCGATCGATCCGTTCATCGAGACCCTCCGCCAGCGACATCGCAAGGCGCTTGAGATCGCGGCTCCAGACCTTATCGATGAAGTGGGGAACGTGCTGGACGAGCGGTTGGAGAGCCTGAAAAATATCCTGAACGCGGTATGTAATCTTTCTGAGCTGACCCCCCGTTCCCGGGATTATATTATCTCGTTCGGCGAACGGCTTTCTGCACCGATTCTCTCAGCATCCCTGCGCCATCATGGCGTCCTTTCCCAGGTGCTGGATGGATGCGAAGCCGGCATCGTTACTACACCCAACCATGGTGATGCTCTCGCTCTTCCCTCCAGCGAGTCACGAATCAAGGGGCGGGTGGCGCCACTGCTCATCGATTCGGTTCCCGTGATCATGGGATACATGGGATGCACAGAACGGGGAGTGGTGACAACTCTGGGGAGAAGCGGTTCCGATTATTCGGCCACGATCGTGGGTGCGGCCATCGGTGCAGACGAGATCTGGATATGGACGGATGTGGACGGGGTCATGACCTCAGATCCACGCCTGATCAAGGACGCCCGAGTGGTCCCCTCCATCTCCTATTTGGAAGCGATGGAGCTGTCCTATTTCGGAGCGAAGGTGTTGCATCCCCGTTCGCTTGAACCGGCCATGAGGAAGAACATCCCCATTCGGGTGAAGAACACCTTCAATCCGACCCATCCCGGGACGGT
>JBAIXL010000187.1:0-14960 GCA_037916685.1 Methanolinea tarda | reverse complement strand
CTGGCACGAGGCCTGGGAAACGATTCAGCGCAGTCACGCGATTGCCAACAGCGTCCACGTGGCTGCGGTAAACCGGGTTGGGACAGAGGGAGACCTTCGTTTCTGGGGTGGTTCCTTCCTGTGCGATGCGTTCGGGAACGTTCAGCAACGGGCCGGTGCCGGGGAGGAGATCCTCCTGGTGGATATCGATCTCGGAATGAATCAGGAAGTCAGGGAGGGCTGGAGGTTTTTGCAGAATCGTCGGCCTGATACCTATGGAGCTCTGGTAGAGGATGGCCATTTTGCCGCGGTATCGGTAGCCGCCCGCTCCGGCACCCCGTGCAAACTCGGGTACACGATGCCCGCGGAATGGGAAGCGCACGAAGGAGTCTGGCTTGCCTGGCCACACAACCGGGATACCTTCCCTCACCTGAAAGAAGTTGAAGCCGCCTACGTCCATATGATCCATGCACTTCGGCCATCAGAGACCGTGCATCTGCTGGTGCCCGACTCGCGCACAGAGGAACGGGTGCGGAGTGTGCTGGGAAGGGAAGATCCCGATAGAGGATCGATCGAGATCATAAAGACCCCCTATGCCGACGTATGGTTCCGGGACTATGGCCCTACCTTTGTCGTGGACCGCACGCATGCCCGGGCGGCCCTGGTCGGGTGGAAGTTCAATGCGTGGGGGGAGAAGTACACTGACCTGATGCAAGACGATAGGATCCCGGCCCGGCTGGCAGATCGGCTGGGCATGCTCCTGTTTGAACCCGGCATCGTTCTGGAGGGGGGATCGATCGAAGTGAACGGAAACGGGATGGTGATGACCACCGAGCAGTGCCTCCTTCATCCCAACCGCAACCCATCGGTGAGCCGTGGAGAACTCGAACAGTACCTGAGGGAATATCTGGGAGTTACCACAGTCCTATGGTTGGGAGAGGGCATCGCAGGGGACGATACCGACGGCCATATCGATGATATCGCCCGGTTCGCAAACGCCTCCACCGTTTTATGCGCCCTGGAAGAGGATCCTGCGGAGGAAAACTACCGGCCGCTCCAGGAAAATCTTGCCCGACTGCGCCGGGCTCGGACTTTGGAAGGAAAACCCTTGAACATCGTCACCGTTCCAATGCCGCACCGAGTAGAATACGGAGGGGATCGCCTTCCGGCGTCCTACCTGAACTTTTATATCGGAAACAAGGTCGTACTGGTCCCCCAGTTTGATGATTCCCGTGACGGTCTCGCACGTAGAATCCTTGCTACGGCGTTCCCGGATCGAACCGTACTGGGTATCGACAGCCGATTTCTGGTGGAAGGTATGGGCACCCTGCATTGCATCACCCAGCAACAACCCCTTCTGTGATCCCTGTCCGGGGAAATCCCCGCCGTAAGGATCTCTATTATATACTCCTTATGATGCACTGTCTGCTGTCTTGGAGGCAGATATCAGATGGAAAAAACATATCCCTATCCTCCCGGGGGAGGAACGATATCCTGGGTTTCAACCGCCTGGCTGGAAGATCATCTCAACGATCCCGACCTGGAGATTCTGGATATTCAACCAAATGTTCATGATTATATCAATGGGCATATCCCAGGAGCGATCTATGTCAACGAAAATCTGTTCCGGATCCATCAGAAGATACCGAACTTCTGGATGACGCCTGAGCGTGTCCAGACTATTCTCCGGGGAATCGGGGTGCGGAAGGACAAGCCCGTGATCATCTATACGAGTTATGGGCCTCTGTCCAAATGTACCACGTACATCGGAGATGGCCTGGAGCAGACGATGGTGGCCTATTCTCTCGCCCGGTATGGCCATACCAAGATCTATATTCTGGATGGGGGCCTGATCAAATGGCAACAGGAGAACCGTCCGATGAACCAGCAGTTCCCGGTCGTCCGTGAATCTGACTTCACCACCAATCTGCAGAAAGACCTGTACATCGGGTATGACGAATTCCGGACCACCAAGGACCGGGAGAATGTGTTTCTCATCGATGCGCGTCCCTCCGCCATGTACGAAGGCAAAGGCCCATGGCCGAAACCCGGCCATATTCCGGGAGCAGTCAGCATTCCCTGGGCGTCTCTGATGGAAGAAACGAACAAGACCCGGCTCAAACCCGAAGATCAGATCCGGAAGATGGTCGCCGACAAAGGGGTGACGAAAGATAAGGAGATCTTGATATATTGCGGAACCGGCCGTGAGGCCACGAACGAGTTCATCCTGTTAAAATGGTTCCTCGGCCTTCCCCGTGTGCGTCTGTTTGAGGGTTCTTTTACCGAGTGGACGGCACATCCAGAAAATCCAACCGTGGTCGGGAAGAACCCCCGCTAAAAAATCTCTTTTTTTGTGAACGGTTACCAGATGGACGAAAGAATGGCCGGTTAGTTCGGGTTAGTGCCGGACCATGGGTGGTCTAGTCACCGAAATACTGGTCAATCCAGGTGGTGATCTCTTCCCGTAGGTTGCGGAACTGCGCCTGGATCTGTAGTTCATCCCCGGTAAACCCCGCCGGATTGGAAAAACAGGCATGTACTATCTCTTTTGCCCAGGGATACACCGGGCACACTTGATCCGCACAGAGAATCACCGCCACATCCATTTCCCTCTCCTGAAGTGCTTCGAGAGATTTGGATACCTGGGTGGAGATATCGATGCCTATCTCACTCATCACGTCCACGGCATGCCAGCTGAGGGTTGAGGAACGGGTTCCGGCACTGAACACCTGGTAGTGCTCACCATACCGGGATCGTAAATACCCTTCCGCCATCTGGGATCGGGCCGCGTTATGAGCACAGATGAAGAGAACCGTACGTCGGGACACGATTTGTTCACATGATAGAAAAGGGAATTTCAGAATAAAGAGAATACGAATCGATCGGAGACTGCGTTCCCTGAACCTTTCACCCTTTTTTTGTAAATTGCGGTTACGGGAACATCCAAAATACTATTCTGATGCCCAGCAGCTTTGCCATGCGTTTTTGGGTGGCAAATCTTCATTATTTTTTATCAGAGACACTCAATTGCGCCCTCAGGAATACTATCGGGGGGGTTTGGTAGAGGACGGACGGAATCCGCAGGAACGGGGGTATACCCAATTCGGTGGAGGTACGCATCAGCCCGTTCAATGATGGGAACACCAGCGGTCGATCATCTCATCTACGTCCGAAGGAGCCGGACAAAATGGGTCCGTTATGTCGCTGCAGATACCCTGGAACACTGGAGATTCCGTTGCATGAGAATTGGGATCGAAGCCATGAAAAACGGGGACTAGGAGGTCCGGTTTGCGGTCGCCGGAACCCCTGGGGAGGGTGAGAAGTAGGAACGCAGGTGCCACTGAGGTGTTCATCCCAGGCGGGTAACGGGGAAAACCGCTATGGGCCGATCACCGCAGAGGAGGCCCCTGCATTCCTAAGTACGGAAAAATTAGCACTCTGCACGGCCACGCATCCTAACCATACTTTTTTACACCCATCGCGAAGCGACGGGGATTCCTGTGTGGAAGACAATAGGAGAAATTCTTCATTCTGGGGTTCGATGGAACGGAACCTCTGAGCTAATTTTGGGGTTTACCGTTCACAAGACGACGGTACCGTTCGATCTCCTGACGGAGCATTTCGTTCTCTCGCTGGAGTTCACGGGTCCTTTCCTCAAACTGGACATGAGCTTTTTTTAGGGACTCCTCCGCGCTCTTCCAGTCGGAAATATCCCGCAGCGTCTCAATCGCCCCGATGGGGTGTCCCTCCTGATCATAGAGCGGGGATGCCTTTGCCCAGAGATAGGCACCCTTTCCCTGATGGAGCTGAGGGACGAATACCTGGGAATATATCGTGTCGTTCACCTTATGGGCCTCCGGATAGAATTTCCTCACCTCCTCTTCATTTTCGTAGATCAGATTCACCAGCACCGGACGCGAGTTCCCATAGAAGGGCACCGCATAGACGTAATCTCCCTTCTCCAGGACCTTCGATTCTGTGACACCCGTCATCTTTTCCATCGCCTTATTCCAACCAATGACTTTTTTGTCGTTGTCGATTACGAAGGTCGGATCCGGAAGAAAATCGATCACTTCCCGGAGTTTCTGTTTGTTCAATTTCAGCTCTTGCTCTACCGTTCGGAGGTGCGTACGATCGGTAACCATGATGATCAAACAGAGCGGGATTCCGGAATGGTCTTTAACCAGATTGCCGGTGAGATGGAAGTCCGTGCATCTCTCACCAATCATCCGACGACACTCTGCCTCCCATACTCCTCCCTGATGAATCACCGAAAGGATATCCTGTGATGGATCACCGGCTCCCCGTTCCGGGAAGGCGATCTGGTGAAGGGGTCTCCCGATGATCTCCGCCAAAGTCATCCCGTACATGCGAAGCAGGGAATCGTTTGCATAGGTAAGGTGGCCATCAAGGTCCGTGATGGCGATCCCGGTGGCCGAAGAGGCGATGGCCGCTTCTTTTATTCGCAGTTCTCTCTCGAATCTTTTCCGTTCGGTGATATCCCGGGCGATGATGGATGCCGCAGTGATGGACCCATCCCCGTCCCGTACCGGTGAGACGCTGACGGACACCTCGATCACTGTTCCGTCTTTTTTAACCCGCTCGGTCTCGAAATGTTTGGTCTCTCGGCCCTGGTGGAGAGCAGAAAGGATCTGTTCATATTCCGGCAGCTTTTTCGGCGGAATAAGCATGGTGATGGACTTTCCGACCGTTTCCTGCGGCGTGTATCCATACATCTGCTCCGCACCCCGGTTCCAGCTAATAATCGTTCCGTCAAGGTCTTTTCCGATGATAGCGTCCTGTGAGGAGGCAACGATGGCCGCCAGGAATGACTGCACCTGTTCGGCATGTTTTTTCTCGGTATTATCCTCGTAGACGATACACTGGGTGCCGTCCAGCAACGTCACCGGGTGGAAGACCACCTCCCGGTAGACACCGTCTTTACAGAATACGGTAAAGGTCCGCGGACGAACTTCCCCCACCCGGGAATTCTTCAGATCCTCCAACCAGCGATGGATGGCCGGTCTCCGCTGATCCGGGTTGGGAAAGGCGAGACGGAACCAATCCTTACCTGTGGGGATATCATGGAGAGTATACCCGAAGACCTCCACGAATTTCCGGTTCAGGTACTGGTAGACTCCGTTCGGATCGATGATGGACATGGGAAACGGAGAGAGTTCGATGATACTCTTGAACTTCTCCTCGCTCTCCATCAGCTCCTGCTGAGCCCGTTTCTGCTGGGTGATATCCTCCAGGATCACGGTGAGGCCCTGGCCACCATCGTCAAAGACGGTGGGAATCACCTTGGTCCAGAAATAGGACCGGGTGCCGTTCTTGAGTACCGAGATCTCCGCAGCAAAGTCCCTCTGTTCGGGTTTCTTCTTGATAATGGACGGGAAAGGCAATTCCTGCAAAAAGGAGAGCGCCGGTTCCGATATTTCCTTACCCAGAACCGCATCCTTATCCAGGTCCAGGAACTTCAGGAAATTATCATTGATCTGAAGAATGCGTAGATCGTTGTCCAGCACCAGAATGTGATCCGAGGAGAAGCTGAGCATGGCGGAGATGGGGATGCGGTTGGAGATGAAAAACACCTTGGCGGCACCGAAGGACCGCATCTCCACATGACCAGATATGAGGAGGATCTCCAGGTATTTCGCCACCGAATTCCGGTTCATTTTCAGGTGCTGAGAGATATCGGAAATGGTCAGCCCTTTGGGTCGAAATTTTAGGAGATTTTTGATCTTGGTGATTTTGTCCTGATCCAGAATATGGTCAGGTTCGTACATACATCCCCGGTCAAACGATAGAAGGGAAGATCTTATCAACCTATGCACAGCGCAGCTGCCATGCAGCAGACAAAAAAAGTGTCAGATTTTGGATTTAATTTGATTTTGGGGGCAAAAAAAATCGGGAAATAAGGTGAGGTGCCTGTAAGGCTCACCGGCGATACATCGCGAACGTCTCTCCAAACTGAAGCACGTGGTCCCGCATCGCCGGAATCACCTCCTTCTGAAAGGATCCCCCCGGAACCGCCAGATGTCCATTCAGGCCATATACCTTATAGTTCACCCGGTGACTGCTACCTACAGACGGGCAGGGTCCATTGTATCCTACCCTGCCATAATCGTTCGTTCCCTGGGTCCCCGGGATCGGATCCCGCACCTCGGTTCCAAGAGGGATCCCTTCGGGTATGCTGGTGACGGGTGGAAGATTCCAGATCAGCCATGCACAGAATGAGCAGCAACCGGTCTCATGCGGGTGGTACACCATCAGGACCAGGGATCTCACCCCGTCCTGCAGACCTTCGATACGGAGCGGGGGGGATCGATTGTCTCCGTCGCAGGTATACCGGGGGGGAAGTTCTGACCAGGGAAGTTGCAGGACCAGTCTCTCCATGGTAAAGGTAGATTCCTCTCCCTCTCCTTAAAACTACTCCGCCGATCCGGCGGCGAATAGCACCCTTCCGCAGACAGGATGGTATATGAGGCCCGATCTCCTATGTCTCAGGCGTATGGAGGATGGGGGGTTTGTTGTACGTCCGATCGGTGTGATCCGGTCGCCCTACAAGACGAGAGCAGACGCACCCCGGCAGGGCAGACACTCCAAGGTCATCAGTGAGGTGGAGGTGTTTCCTGAGGTTGCCGCGGGGCTGGACGGGATGGACAGATGCCGGTACTTCTATGTGTTGTGGTGGGCAGATCAGGCGGAGAGGGATCTGCTGCATGTGACACCTCCAGGGGAAAAAGACGAGCGGGGTGTCTTTGGCACCCGTTCCCCCGCACGGCCCAATCCGGTGGCGCTGTCTCTCGTGCGTTGGATCGAACGAACGGGCAACTCCATTCGCGTACAGTGGCTCGATGCAGTGGATGGTTCACCGGTTCTGGATTTGAAACCCTATTCTCCGGGTATCGACTGCGTAAATGACGAAGAAACGCCGTAGATTGGTGATATCTATACCTTTTAAATTTTTTACACTCCAGTATACTATAGCTTCTCAACCATTTGGAGAATTCAATGACAAAACAGACCAAAAAAGACACCTCCTGTTCAGGAGACTGTTCCGACTGCTCCTCGAACCATATCGCACCGAAACCGACCTCATCCCTGCCCAAGAAATCCCATATCGACGTCCAGAATGTGATTCTGGTATTGTCCGGGAAGGGTGGGGTAGGAAAGAGTACTGTCTCGGTTAACCTCGCCTACGCACTATCCTCACACGGATACCGGGTCGGTCTTTTGGATCTGGACATCCATGGCCCGAATATTCCCAAAATGCTCGGGATCGAGGATCATCCACTGAGCACCATAGGGAATCGTATTGAACCCGTGCACCTGACCGGGACCTTAAGCGCCCTCTCCATGGCACTGCTTCTGCCCCGGAAGGATACCCCGGTTATCTGGCGGGGGCCGATGAAGATGAGCGCCATCCAACAGTTCCTGGATGAGGTGAACTGGGGGCCCCTGGACTTCCTAGTCGTAGACCTTCCTCCCGGGACCGGGGACGAGGCCCTTGCCATCGCCCAGCTTGCGCCTAATGTCCGAGGGGCCGTCGTGGTGACGACCCCCCAAGATGTGGCCACCCTGGACTCCCGGAAGGCAGTCCGGTTCGTCGAACAGATGGAAATTCCCGTTCTCGGGATCGTGGAAAATATGAGCGGCATGGCCTGTCCTCATTGCGGCAAGGAAATTGACCTTTTCGGGAGCGGGGGAGGTAAAAAAGCAGCGGAAGAGATGAACGTCCCCTTCCTGGGAAGCATCCCACTGGATCCGGAGATGCGCAGGGCCGGCGACGAGGGGAGACCTTTCCTGATCCGGAGCAATGTACCGAGCGCCACCCGTGAGAGTGTGGAACGGGTGATGGAAGCGCTGATCGAGGTTCTGGGTTCATGACCGCTGAATACCGCGTAATTTTGCGGGGAGCGCTGGAAGAGGATCCGAAGATCTTTGATCCCATCGTGGAATGCCTGGAGGATATCGACCGGTTCCCCTATCAGCTTGAACCGATCTACCGGGAGGCTACCTCGATGGATGAAACTGCACTGGATACCCTGCGGTTCGCCCTGGTGCGGCTTCAGGTATATGCGGATATCCATCGCAATGAGAATATGCAGGAAGCACAGAACCTGAAATATGTGGGTCAGGTACTGGAGAAGGTGATCTTCGGATCCCTGATGCTGGAACGGGACGAGTCCTCAGAGTAGTTCCGGGGGATGTCCCGAACCTCCGAGATTTTTCGCATCGGGCACCATTCTTCGTGCGGATGGAATGGGCGTAAATTTGAAGAAGGGTAGTCTGGTCAGGTTCAGGAACGGGCCGGATGAACATCAAGTCCACTCCTCCTCGGTCCTCACCTTGACCATGCGTTCCACCGGCAGCACGAAGATCTTTCCGTCACCCGGTTTGCCGGTGCGAGCTGCCACGCAAATGACCTGGATCACCGAATCGGCGTCCTGATCCTTGACCACGATCTCGATCTTCATCTTCGGAAGAAGATCGACCTTCACCGGTTTCCCCCGGTATTCGAGGGTAATTCCCTTCTGTTCACCCCTCCCTTTTACTTCAATCGCAGTCAGCGCGACAAATCCCTTCTCTTCCAGGGCGGTTTTCACCGCATCGAACCGCTCGGGTCGGATAATGGCCTGTATCATTTTCATAGTTTCAACCCGGATTTAGGTGTGCTCCCCGTGCTGCGAGATATCTATCCCCACATACTCTGCCTCTTCTTGTACCCGTAGCCCGATGGTATGGTCGATGATCTTAGCAAGGATCCAGGTTACCCCGAACGCATAGACGACCGTGGCCAGGACCGCCGCGATCTGGGCGATAAACTGAGCGGCATTTCCGTAGAGAAGTCCAGTATAGGTATTTACCGCGGCGCTGGCGAAGATACCGGTGGCCAGTGCACCCCACACCCCACCCATCCCATGAATTGCCCAGGCATCCAGGCTTTCGTCAATCCCCTTTCTGAGGCGGTAGAGCATCATGCTATAACACAGTACACCCGCTACTGCCCCGATGAGAAGGGCGGCCTTTACGTCGACATATCCAGCGGCGGGGGTGATGGCAACCAGACCGGCCACGGCTCCACTCACGATACCCAGGGAACTGGGGCGGCCGTTCAGCCAGCTCGCGGCCATCCAGGCAAGAGCTCCCGCTGCGGCTGATGTATTAGTCACCACAAAGGCATTGACCGCCAGACTGTTTGCCGCAAGGGCACTGCCGGCATTGAAACCAAACCATCCGAACCAGAGCAGGGCGGCACCGAGGAGTGCCATAGGAATATTGCCGGGTTCCATGGTTTCTTTTCCAAACCCGATTCGTTTGCCCACGACCAGGGTCAGGGCGAGTGCGGAAAACCCTGAGCTGATATGGACAACCGTTCCCCCGGCGAAATCCAGGGCACCGAACATAGCCGACCAGCCCCCTCCCCAGACCCAGTGGGCGATAGGATCGTATACGAGCGTGGTCCATAACAGTCCGAATACAATAAAAGCAGAGAGCTTTACCCGTTCTGCAAATACCGAGGTCAGGATGGCCAGGGTCACCGTGGCAAAGACCAGCTGGAACACCATGTAGAGAAGAGCGGGAATGGTCAGATTTCCCATCGTCCCCATACCCACCCCATTCAGGGCAAGGAAATCCAGATTACCGATCAGACCCAGCATATCCGTACCAAACGAAAGTGTGTATCCGATTAGCACATACTGGATGCTTACCAGGGAAAATACGACAAAGGATAGGGCAATCATGGAGATGACATTTTTTCGCCGCACCATTCCCCCGTAGAAGAATCCCACTCCCGGTGTCATCAGCATGACCAGGGCGGTGGCGATCAGTATCCACGCGGTATCCCCCGTATCGATCATACTTGTTCAGGAAGGAAGTTTGTTTCCAAGTTATTTAAAATTAACCATATGACCCCTTTATAACCAGAAGAGAGTGATCAAAAAGGAGGGGGTAATCAGTATTTATTGAGATACTGCGCGTGTTCCCAGGGATGCACCGCGGTGCGGAAGGAGTCCCATTCGAGTTCGGTAATTCTTTCCAGATTTTCTATGATGTGCGGACCCAACACCTCTCCCAGAACCTTGTCCTGCCGGAGGGAATGCATGGCAGAGGGCAGATCCTCGGGAAGGGTCGTGATCTTTGCTTTTTTCCGTTCCTTCGGAGTCATTTCGTAGATGTTCTTGTCGATGCTTGGTGGAGGCTCGATCCGCTGATCGATTCCGTCGATTCCCGCGGCGATCATACCCGCAAACGTCAGGTAAGGATTGCAGGTGGGATCCGGGCTACGGAATTCCGCACGAGTAGAATTTCCCCGTGCGGCAGGTACGCGTATCAGAGCGGAGCGGTTCGTGACCGACCAGCTCACATAGACCGGCGCTTCGTAGCCGGGTACGAGACGTTTGTAGGAGTTAATGGTGGGATTAGCAAGGCGCGTCAGTCCTCGTACGTGATGAAGAAGTCCCCCGATAAAGTGAAGGGCCAGGGGTGAGAGCTGACGAGATCGATCCGGATCAAAAAACGCATTCCGCTCGTCCTTGAACAGGGAGCAATGGATATGCATGCCACTGCCGGCGATGCCGTACAGAGGTTTAGCCATGAAACTGGCGTGAAGTCCACGCTGCAATGCGATCGTCTTCGTGGCGATGCGGTAGGTGATCACGCGGTCGGCGGTGGTAAGTGCATCACTGTATTTGAAGTCTATCTCATGCTGGCCGCCCGCGACTTCATGATGAGCCGCCTCAATTTCCAGTCCCATCTCGGTAAGTGCCAGCACGATATCCCTTCGGACATCCTCGGCAAGATCGACTGGAGCAAAATCAAAGTATCCCCCATAGTCCTGTGGAATGAGAGATGGCTGCCCCTCGATCATCTTGAACAGGAAAAATTCGAGCTCCGGACCGGTATTGAAAATGTAACCCCGCTGTTCTGCTCTCTGTAAGGCCCTCTTCAGGATGAAACGGGGATCTCCCACATACGGTTTTTCATCATACGTGTATACGTCGCAGATCATTCGTGCGACCCGGTCATCCACCGGTCTCCAGGGCAGGATGGCGAAGGAGGTGGGATCCGGTACCAGGATCATATCCGACTCTTCGATGCGGGCAAATCCCTCGATAGAGGATCCATCGAAATAAATGCCTTCCGTCAGTGCTTTTTCTGCCTGTGCCGCCGGGATCGCTACGTTCTTAGGTTGCCCCTCGATGTCACAGAATTGCAGCCGGAGGAATCGTATATTTCCTGTCTGAATCCTCCTCAATACCTTCTCGGCTTCCTTCCCGTCTATCATTTCCTTCCCCGGAAAAATGTGATATCTCTGGTTAGCTAGTATTTTTGTTCAGATAATAACCGTTATTATCTCGTTTTTTGAAGGAAAACAGCTTGCAGCAAGACCGCTAGTGGAACAATGCTTCTATGAAATATTATTTATAGTTATTGGTCTTATAAAGTATAGCTAAAAGTTGGTGAAGGCAGATACGATGCGATTCATGGGATCACTCGTATAATTCTACGTAGTGTGACAGGTCATGTGCGGCATCATCGGTGTCATTGATCGGGGAAAAGAGGCGATGGACGGGTCGCATATCAAGAGAGCCCTCTCCATGATGAACGAGCGGGGAAGCGGAGAGGGCGCCGGTTATGTAGCGTACGGCATCTATCCCGATTTTGCGGACTACTATGCTCTCCATGTATTCTTTGATAACATTCATGAGAACAAGGCAAATTTTGAGTCCACCATCGAAGCCTGGGGGCGGATCATCCACGATGAAGAGATCCCGACCTCGGAGCAGCCGGGGCTGCGCAGGATCCACACTCCGTGGCGCTACTTCTTCAAACCAAACCGACGTCTCATGGAATGGAGTCGTTCTCCGGAAGAGGATATCGTTCGCCATCTGGTGATGAAGATCAACACGGAACGAAAAGGTGCGCTGATCTTCTCATCCGCAAAGAACGCGGGAGTCTTCAAGGCATCCGGCTGGCCGGAAGACGTGGCAGACTTCTATCGCATTGAGAAGTATTCGGGACATCTGTGGCTGGGTCACAATCGGTACCCTACCAACACCCCGGGATGGTGGGGAGGCGCCCACCCGTTCAACCTTCTGCAGTGGAGTGTGGTGCACAATGGGGAGATCACGTCGTATGGTACGAACCGGCGGTACATCGAAAGTTTCGGGTATTACTGCACGATGTTTACCGATACCGAGGTGGTCGCATACCTGATCGACCTGCTGGTACGGCAGCACGGGCTGCCGGAAGAGCTCGCCGTACGAGCCCTTGCTCCGCCCTTCTGGGACGAGATCGACTCGATGGTTGAGACAGAAAAAAGACTGAACTCCGCGATCCGCCTCACCTATGGTCCGGCTCTCATGAACGGGCCGTTCGCCATCGCCATCGCCAGGGAAGATTTACTGATGGGGTTCACGGATCGTATCAAACTACGACCGCTGGTTGCGGGCGAGAACGGTGACCGTCTGTATATTTCGAGTGAGGAGGCGGCCATCCGAAGGATGGATGCCGAGGTGGAGCGTATTTATCTGCCCCGGGCGGGCGAGCCGGTCATCGGAAGGGTGCAGGTATGACCATCGGTAGCCTCCCGCCCCGGTACCGCATCCAGATTGATCGGGACCAGTGCATGCTCTGTGAACGATGCATCGAGAGCTGCCCGTACGGAGTGTTTCGCAGGGAAGGAGATCGTATTCAGATCCGTACGCGGGAGTGTACCGCCTGTCACCGCTGCATCGCCCTGTGTCCCCGCGACGCCATCACGCTCTCCGAACGCCCCGTGGACTACCGCAGCCACCCGGTCTGGACACCCTCGGTCCGGGAATCGATCTACAATCAGGCGAGGAGCGGGAAGATCATTCTCTCCGGGATGGGTAACGTGGAACCCTACCCGATGATCTTCGACCGTCTGGTGCTGGATGCCTGCCAGGTAACCAATCCGAGTATCGATCCCCTGCGGGAACCGATGGAGCTGCGCACCCATATCGGCAAACACCCCGCAGAACTGAAACTCCGGCAGAACGATGATGGGGAAGTGGAGCTACTCACCGAGATCGCCCCCAACCTTCAGCTGGAGACCCCTATCATGATCGCGCATATGAGCTATGGTGCGATCAGTCTGAATGCCCAGAAAAGTCTGGCAAGGGCGGCGACGGAGGTGGGGACCTTTATGGGCACCGGAGAAGGGGGGCTTCACCAGGCTCTGTACCCGTATCAGAAACATATCATTGTACAGGTCGCTTCGGGAAGGTTCGGGGTGGATATCAACTACCTGGAACGGGGGGCGGCCATCGAGATCAAAATCGGCCAGGGAGCCAAGCCCGGTATCGGGGGACATCTTCCGGGGGAGAAGGTGGATCGGGAGGTATCCGGCACCCGTATGATCCCGCTGGGAAGCGACGCGATCAGCCCCGCCCCCCATCACGACATCTACAGTATCGAAGACCTGAAGCAGCTCGTCCGCTCCCTGAAAGAAGCCACCGAATGGAAGAAGCCGGTCTTTGTCAAAATCGCCGCAGTGCACAACGCGGCCGCGATCGCGGCAGGAATCGCCCGTTCCTCTGCGGATGCGGTAGTATTGGATGGATTCCGGGGGGGAACGGGGGCTGCCCCGAAGGTGTTCCGCGATCACGTGGGGATTCCCATAGAGGCGGCCATCGCGAGTGTGGATGCGAAACTGCGTCAACAACGCATCCGTAACGAGGTTTCCCTGATCGCGAGTGGAGGCCTCCGAAGCAGTGCAGACGTAGCCAAGGTGATTGCCTTGGGGGCAGATGCGGTATATATCGGTACGGCGGCACTGGTGGCGATGGGATGCCGGGTGTGCGGAACTTGTTACCGGGGACTCTGCCCCTGGGGAATCGCCACCCAGCGGGCGGATCTCGCTGCACGATTGGATCCCGAAGAAGGCGCGAAACAGGTATCCAACCTGATCCATGCCTGGACCCTGGAACTTTCCGAACTGATGGGAGCGGCCGGTATCAACAGTATCGAGAGCCTCCGCGGTAACCGGGACCGCCTCCGCGGGTACATGCTCGATGAAGGCACCCTCTCTGTTCTGGACGTGAAGCCGGTGGGGGCCTGAACATGCGAACACGGATCGATGCTCGGGATCTCCATTACACAGCCCTCAACCGGCAGATCCGGGAGGCGGTGACCTCCGGTGCGGAAGAGATCGTCCTGGACCATGTCCTGGGCCAGCGGTTCATCGCCGACGGGCTCAAAGGAACGGTCACACTGTCCATACACGGAGTTCCAGGGGGCGACCTGGGAATGTTCATGAGCGGTCCTACCTGTATCGTCTACGGCAACTGCGAACATGCCCCGGGGAATACCATGGATGCCGGCACCATCGTTATTCACGGGGGCGCCGGAGACGCAGTCGCTCACAGTATGAGGGGAGGACAGGTATTCGTGCGGGATGATATCGGTTACCGGGGGGGAATCCACATGAAGGAGTATGAACAGAAGCGCCCTATCTTGGTGGTAGGAGGCGGAGCCCGTGCATTCCTCGGTGAAGACATGGCGGGTGGATTGATCATCATCCTCAGGCGGGAAAGTGACCGCCCCATGGACGAACGAGGCATTGGGAGCGGCATTCATGGTGGGGAGATTTACATCCGTGGAGGTCTGAACGAACGTTGTATCGGTCTTGGTGCCGAGGTCAAACCGTTCGGGCCGGCGCAGAGAGAAAAGATCCTTCCGTGTATCCGGGAGTTTGAACGTAGATTCGGGGTTGACTGTGCAGAGATGGTGAAGGACGATTTTACCCGCATCGGCCCCTCCTCCGCCCGTCCGTTTGCCCATAAATACGTCTGGGAGTGAGGGAATATGCCCAAAAAAACCTATCATGACCTGGAAAAAGAAGTCTGGGAGCCCGGGAGATGCGCAGGCTGTGGTGCCTGTGTCGCGGTCTGTCCCGCGGATTCGTTCAACTTCCCGGGAGGCGCCCCGTATCCCCAGCACACCGG
>JBAIXL010000186.1:0-3114 GCA_037916685.1 Methanolinea tarda | reverse complement strand
GGAGTCCCGGATATACACGATAACTGTCCCTCCGTGGCGAACCCGGACCAGGCAGATTCAGAGGTGACCCAGGTAGGGTGCATGCCCAACGTGAAGACCGGCGGATGTACTCCCATCATGCAGAACGGGGATGGGATGGGGGATGCGTGTGACAACTGCCCTGCGGTGTACAACCCGGCAGATGAGACAGGTATCCAGGCGGATGAGGATAACGATGGCGTGGGGGATGCCTGCGACAACTGCTTGGGCGTTTTTAACCCACTTGCGGCGAACGGCCAGCAGCCGGATGCCGATCAGGATGGGGCCGGCGACGCCTGCGATAAATGCGCAGGTCATCCAGAGACGGATACAGACAAAGATGGTATTCCCGACGGGTGTGATAACTGTGTCCTGCTGGAGAATTCCGACCAAAGGGATAGCGACAAGGATGGAGTAGGGGATCCATGCGACCGCTGCCCAAATGGAAATGATAGCATAGATACTGATGGAGATCTGACTCCGGACTGTGCCGATAATTGCCCCACGGTATGGAATGATTATTTCCTCACGGACATGGGTGAGAGATACCAGTTGGATTATGATAACGACGGATTAGGAAACGAATGTGATTGTGATGATGGGTTAAAGAAAGGAGCCGAGACAGGCGTCGATTGCGGCGGATTGTGCACCCCGTGTGGTATGGTACGGATTACGGGGAAACTTCTCTACCAGGACAACGGGAACGTGTTCTATCCAGTCCGGTATGGGAACGTGCGACTCCAGTTCCTGGATGCCCAGCATTCGCATGTAAAGAATGAGTATACCGTGACGGACAGTCAGGGAGTCTTTGACCTCACGGTTCCCCGTGCTGGAAGTTATGTCTGGGTACGCCTGGGCAATTATGACTTCTATAGCGTTAACTATGCCGTGCGGGTCACCCATGATCTCGACTATTGTAATGAGTATGTCTGGTGGTACGGGCCCCAGCGCACCATTCCAAAGACGGGAGACCTCGCCATCGGGGATCTCCGGATCGGCCGGGATGTCGATATGGACTTCACCGGCCACTGGGGAGAGCAGTACTGGGCCTGTGGAGGGTACGATGAGAATCCTCTTCCGGGAGGATCTGTCTATTTCAATATCGCGGATGCCATCCTCCGAGGCAGGGAGTATGCGGAGTCCCTTCGGGATGATTCCGATGCCATCGGGGATGTCGATGTTCAGTACCCGGATGAGGGATGCGAAGGTACCGCGTGTTATGTCGAATACTGGCAGGAAATAGACCTCCCTCCTGCGGTGGGATTCTTCGATGGAACGATCCTTCACGAGTATGCCCACCACCTGGAAACGACCATCAGTGGAAAAGGAGGAGGGGGAGGCAGCCATGGGCTCTGTGATTATATCAAGGGCCCCCAGTTTTCCTGGAAGGAGGGATTCGCGGATTATTTCGGCACGATCGTACCCCATCATTTCCGATTGCTGAACACGAGTCCCCCTGGACAGTACGTGTTGTCCGAACCCGAACTTCCCTTCGACAGTATTGAACAGGTGACCTGCCCCACCACGAGTGTAACCTATACCGAAATGTGTTTTATGCCTCCAAAATATACCTGCACCGTTACCGCGACAGGGGATTACCGGGAGGAAGTTGTTGCAGCGGTGCTCTGGGACCTGGTCGATGCTCCGGGCAATGCATTCCCCAATTCTACTTCGGAATCGTTTGATACCCTTCAGGGTCATGAGGCAGTGATCTTCAGTATCTTCGATAACGAGGTGGAGAATGATCCCCAGCTCTGTGGATTTATCAAGAATGGCTGGATGGGCAGCCGGGTCAACCTGAATGCCCAGGAAAAGAGTGCAATAATGGGTATATTGAACCAGTATAATGTAGCCTCTGGGTGCTGGGGGGGAACTCCGTGAAGCACTTCTATCTCCTTCTTGGGATCCTCGGCCTGGGCCTTCTGATCGCGGGATGTGTATCTTCAACGCCCTCAACCGACCGGGTACCATCGAATATCAATGACCTTGCTGCGATGGAGCTGAATCCACCGAACAACTATGTGGATCGACTTACGGCCGTGATTGAAAGCGACAGCGAACCTTATCTGCGGGAACGGGCGGTCTTCACCCTGACCCGAATTGCCCTGGGACGAAACGAGACGAGCTCGATCACACCGTACTTAAAAGACCTGGCCATGAACACCCGCACGGATGAAATCCGGACCGCTGCTTATGCCAACCTCGCTCTGATAAACAGCCTTGTTCTGCCTTCGCCGAAAGGATATCTTAACCTCAGCATCGAGGGAACCATCAGGAAAGATAGTCCCCTCCGCCTTGTAGCAACGGTCTCATCCTCGGTTCCCGTCACCGCATCCGTCGTGGGGATACGGAGACTGCCCCAGGGCATGGATCTGACCTCTGATGCCCTGGTTCACCTCTCCCTTCAGCCGAACCAGTCCCAGACTGTAATCTTCCAGATGACCCCGCAGCTCGTAGGCACATATACCGTTCCCGTCTCCCTGGTACTAAGCCTGGATCAGGTGGAGACCTATGAGCAGACCGGTCAGGTGAGCATCACCGTTCAGGAGCGCGATGGCAACTTCTCGGTCCGGGAATGGGAGACCACCCCTCCTGAAGGTGCCCTGGCTGATTTGACAGAGAGAGGATCTCACTCCTGAACGGGAAGATCCCACGATTTTTTTCCGCGGAACGGAATTTTGAACCATATCATTTATTAGCTGCATGGCCGTACTCTCCCTCATTGGCCATCACACGTATCCTTGAGGGTACTATGGCCATTTCGAGGGGGAGATATATGCGAGGAAAAATTCAGGACACCTTCAGCTACGCAACCGTGGCGTTCGTGGTCTTGGGAACGCTGGTGGGGTTAACAGGGGCTGCGGTCTGTGATGGCCCACCGAACTATGTGGGGTTTAACTTTGTTCCGGGGAGTGGAGCATCCGGGGACGCTCCCTTTCTGCTGAAAGTAGAGGGAGTGACAGAGCCTTCTCCGGGTGGGGATCCGGTGAGTGCCTGGTACTGGGACTTCGGGGATGGATCAGGGGCTCTTCAGGGAACGGGCTCGATCTATCAGAATCCATCCCATCTCTATTTGAACGCCGGAACCTATACCGT
>JBAIXL010000185.1:0-31938 GCA_037916685.1 Methanolinea tarda | reverse complement strand
CACCGGTGATGCTCTTTACCGCCCGGCCACTATTCAATGAAGAAAAAGTGAGGGCAGAGCGGGATGCGGTCAGGGTGCTGGAAAAACCCATCTCCCCCTTCGAACTCAAGCGGGAGCTGGCAACATTCTTCGGTCAGACAGGATAATCCAGCGTCTATGGGGATTCCAGGTACAAAATGACGGATACGGGTATGTGAGAATCGTGCTCTGTATCAGCGTCCTGAACAGGACGGACAGTATCAATCTAAGATCGCCATCATCGGTACGCGTACCGGGGGGGGCCGCTGCCATGCGAGAATCCGCAATCAAAAGCATTTTTCTTCTTATCCTGAGTATAGAGATACATTAACGTAGGTGTACGTGATGGGATTATTTGACAAATTGAAGGGAAGTAAACCCGTCGAACTGACTCCGAAATCTGCGCTTGCACTTTCGGCCATTACTCTGATCGCAGCTGATGGGGTAATCGATGAGGCGGAACTGACGGATCTGGCCAAGATTGTCCGCGGCGACAGAAATGCGGTAAATACGGCACTATCGGTTCTTCGCAATACCCCTCTGCCGGAGACCATGGTGATGGTCGCCAACTGCCTGAACGAAAAACAGAAGATCGCCACTCTTGCGATCCTTGCGGACCTGGCGATGGCAGACGGAACCCTGGCGGGAGAAGAACAGAAAATTCTGCAGCAGTATATGGAAAAATTCGGTGTATCAGAATCCACCTTAAAACCGATTATCGAGGTAATCGCCCTGAAAAACGATTTCTCGGTGTTCTCCTGAATCCTCCTTTTTTCGTGGACCTTAATTTCCGTTCGTACTTCTTCAGACATATCCGTGTCCGAAGGGCATTCGTGATTCTGCTTTCGCTCGTCTCAAGATAGTCCAACAGAAATCGGGCATCCTTAGATTGGTAGAAACGAAATCTTCTCATACCTGGTTAAGAAAGCTATATGGATGGCCGGTAGCCTGGATCGCCGATTCTGGAGCCTCTTTCTGGGAATCGTCCTGGTCGCAGCCAGCATCATTCTGTATACGTTGCATTTTCTTCTTTTCCAGGATCTCCATCATATCGGAATCTTTTTTCTGGGGGATCTTGCCTTTGTTCCGCTCGAAGTCCTGTTGGTGACCCTGGTCATCCACCGGTTGCTCGACAATCGTGACAAGCAACGAAAGATGGAGAAGATGAATATGGTGATCGGGGCATTTTTCAGTGCGGTGGGCACCTGGCTGCTCACGTACCTCTCCGATCAGGACCCTAAACTGGGGGATCTGCGCAGTCACCTCGTCTTTTCCGACCAGTGGACCGATGCGAACTTCAGAACCATGGTTGAGCATCTGCAACACCACCCGGGAGACATCGACCGTACCCGGCTGGATCTGCTTCTGCTGAAAACAAATCTTGGATCGCAAAGGGATTTTCTGCTTCGTTTGCTGGAAAATCCGATCCTTCTGGAACACGAGAAATTTGCCGAACTGTTACGTGCGGTATTCCATTTCGCCGAAGAGCTGGAAAAAAGGCCGCAGGTACTGGAACTGCCGGAAAACGACATAACTCACCTGGTCGGAGATGCAAAGAGAGTGTATCGTCTCCTCATTCCGCAATGGCTGGAGTATATGCAATACCTCAAGAATAATTATCCCTACTTGTTCTCCCTGGCCATGAGGACGAATCCGTTCGATGAGACCGCCTCACCCATTGTGCCATGATCATTTTCATTCCTAGACTCCTGATGGAGCCTATCTCTAATACCAACGGTAACAGAACACAAAAAAAACGCATGGTAATACGCAGACGGTACGGGTCAATTCAAAAGAAACGATTCGGAGAGAAGCTGGCATGCCTCAGCCCGGATTTGAACCGGGGACAGCCAGATCTTCAGTCTGGCGCTCTCCCAGTCTGAGCTACTGAGGCAGGTGAGTGATATATTCTACTGACCGACTAATAAATGATCGCTTTCTCTGTAAATAGAGGCGGGAAACGGACATTTTATGATCCCCCTTGCGAAGACTATAGGCAGAGAGTGATATCATTCCCACCCAGAATCGTACCTGCAATCCCGACAAGTTACGGGATGCACTGGCATCACGATCATCGCACGTGGTGCATCTCACCCATAATGATCTCGATGCGGTAGGAGCGGATGCCATCCATCGCATGGCATATGGAAATGAAATATTCACCGTGTTCTGTTCTGTGGGAAATTTTCGTTTTATTTTGGAGAAGGTCGCATCGCTTCCGGGGAAAGGGGATCTTCTTTCCATTACCGATATAGGGTATCAGGGTGGTCTCGAAGAGAAGATCGATCAGGTAAAAAAGAATGGCTGGCGGATCGAGTGGAGGGATCATCACCGGTGGCAGAAAGAGGAGATCGATCGCATCGGTCGGCGTATCGATCTGCTTCACGTGGATACGGAGGTCTGTGCGTGCGGTATTACATCCCGCGATCTCCGCCCCGGCGACCTGGTTGCTGCCGAAGTCGCATCCGTGGTGTGCGATTACGATCTATGGAAGAATCGGGAGCCGAGGGCTTCGGTACTGGCCCGGGTGGTTTCGCGGGAAGAAAATCGGGATCATGTACGGGACTGTCTGGTGAAAGGGATATTCTCTGATCCCTTTATCGAGGAACAGTATCGGATCATCCAACGCGAAATGGAGGAGGATATCGGAAAAAGTCTGCGCAAAACACGCATTTACGAAAATCGATACCGCATCGCCATCGCTCCTCAGTATGGATATCCGAGTGAAACCGCGTCGGCAATACGGGACACCCTCCACTCTGATATCGAAGTACTCGTATATCCCAGCGGGCGGTTCTCCATCCGGTCGGTTCCCCCGATCAGCCATATCGTCGCACGGGAGTTCCGTGGCGGCGGTCACGCCCATGCCGCCGGGGGATCGTTTGATTTCTCGTTATGGGATCGTTTGACTTTCCTTCTGCTCCATCGTACCCGCCAGGTGCGAAGACTGGTAGAGTTTGCCGGTTCTATCGAAGAATGAAGGCAGAATCAACGATCTGGTCCCAGTACTCCGCGCATTCCGATTTACAATACCCACCGGCTTCAAAGGACCCCGGATCCAGCTGAGCCTGCACCTCCTTCAAAGCACTTTCCGTAGGATCCACGACGGTCAGGCAGGTTATGTCGAATTCATCGAGCAGACCGAGAGCCCTTTTCACCTGGTCTGATGGAATCGCTAGGGTCCGTTGGTATTCCAGAAGGATGGGCAGGGTTCCGGGAGGTGGATTTTCTGCATAGAATCGAACATTTGCCCCTGCCAGCTCTTCGGCCTCTTCCTCTATGTATCGGTCACAGAGCAGGATATGGCCCTTCATGCCCCGATCTCTCATCGAGCGCATGAGCTGCTTTGCACATTGGCAGAGTGAAATCGCGAATTCTTCCTGATCGTGAAAATAGCGATCGGTGATGTTCCAGAGATGAGGAGCCGGCAGGGCACACCAGGCGTCCTTCCTCATAGTCAGGATTTGTTCTGTGTCCGAAATGACGTATCGTTCATCGATTGCGGGCTCACGATTAAGGGCGAGTCCATCGATTCCGACCAGAGAAGCGAGAATTCGAGGCATATAGAATTTTCCCCCGGCCGCCGGAATATTCACTCTTTCCTGGCCATGGAGGGATGTGTCCAGCTTGAACGTGGTGAGATCGGCTTCGATCCCCCGGTGGGCCGCAATCCAGGTTGCGAGCTCAGGCAGGCTCGGGTCTCCCCACTCAGACCCAAGAGCCCGGACCGGGAGTCTGATCTTTCTGGTCATGGGTATTATTCTATTTATAGCACGAAGAAGAAAAAATTAGGGATGAATTACGGTCCCATGCTGGTCACCTGCGGGTTGCCCTACACCAATGGCCGTTGCCACCTCGGTCACTTGAGGACCTATGTACCGGCGGATTTTTACGTCCGGTTCCTTCGCAGACTCGGGGAAGAAGTGATATTTATCTGTGGTTCGGATAACCACGGGACGCCTATCGTAGTCAGTGCGGAAGAAGAAGGGATCCCCCCCAGAGAACTCTCTCTGCGTTACCACCATCATTTTGCCCAGACGTTCTCCCGGCTTTCGGTGAATTTCGATTATTTCGGGATGACGGACGGGGACACCAATCATCGCCGAACCCGGGCGATCGTGCAGCGTCTCATCGATCGGGGATATGTATACCATAAGGTCATTCAACAGAGTTACTGTCCTAAGTGTGAGAGATTTCTCCCGGACCGGTACGTGGAAGGGATCTGCCCCTACTGTGGGGTTCCCGCCAGAGGGGACGAGTGTGATCAGGGATGCGGCCGTCACCTGGAACCGGGAGAGATCAAGAGCGCATGTTGCAAGATATGCCGGGCGCCGGCAGAATTGCGCGAACAGGATCACTACTTCTTCCGGTTGAGCGATTTCAAGGACTTCCTTCTCGGCTATCTCCAGGAACTCGGTGGCACCCAGATCGCCCGGAATTATGCCCTAGGCTGGGTAAAGGAGGGTCTGCATGACTGGTGCATCACACGGACCCTGAACTGGGGGGTAAAATTTCCCGGCAATGAAGACCTGGTGGTCTATGTGTGGGTGGATGCCCCCATTGGGTATATCTCCTTTACAGAGGAATGGGCAGAAAAAGAGGGGAAGGACTGGAAAACCTTCTGGTGCGGGGACACCTCCTGCGTCACCCACTTCATTGGGAGCGATATCATCTACCACCACACCATCTTCTGGCCTGCCATCCTTCGCGGGGCAGGATATGCCGTTCCCCGAGCAATCGTGGCCAGCGGTATGCTGAAGATCAATGACCAGAAGTTTTCCAAGAGCCGTGGGTATGTGGTCTGGACCAACGAAGACTACCTGGACAAGGGTCTGCCTGCTGATTATCTGAGATACTATCTGCTCTCCTATACCAGCCACACCCGGGAGCTGAACTTTTCCTGGAAGATCTTCCAGGAACGTGTCAATAACGAGGTGGTCGGAACCCTCGGCAACTTCATTTACCGTACTCTGTATTTCACACGTAAATTCTTTGAACATATGCCCGATACCCTACCGGCCGATGAGCTGATCCTCTCCCAGATACAGCGATCCGTGGATACAATGGAGGCATCGGTACGGGATTACGAATTCAAAACTGCAGTGGATACCATGATGGCGCTTGCATCGTACGGCAACACCTACATCCAGAATCAGGCACCCTGGCAGATGGTGAAAACGGACCGGGCCGCCGCCGCCCAGGTGATTCGAAACTGCCTTCAGATCGTGCACGCGCTGGCACTCCTCATGGAACCGGTGATGCCGGAATCGGCCCAGCAGGTCTGGTCCATGCTGGGTAATACCGACCAGGTGCAGGAGCATCTCCTTCGGGAGGCACTGACCTCACCCTCCTCCGCAGAGTTTCCCGCTCCGACCCCGCCGTTTGTGAAAATGGAGGATGATCGCATCCGCGAATTGGAGGCTCTGTTACAAATGAGAGTTGAAGAGGCAACGAAAAAGGCAAAAGGACCCGAAGAGATCTCTATCGAAGAGTTCGGCCGGATGGATATACGGATTGGTAAAATCCTTTCGGCAGAAAAAGTAAAAGGGGCAAAAAAACTCCTGATCCTGCGCATCGATATCGGCGGTGATATACGGCAGGTGGTCGGGGGCATCGCGGAGTTCTATACGACCGATGAATTGATCGGGAAAGAAGTAGCCGTTATAGTAAACCTCGCTGCGGCGAAAATTTTCGGGATTGAAAGCCGGGGAATGATCCTGGCCGCGGGGGATCAGGCGTCCCTCCTGGTCCCGATCCGGATGGTCGAACCGGGTTCACGGGTTCGATAGGGTGATTCTCCGTTCCTGGCAACAGTTCACGAATATAACGGAAATGGAGCGGGCTTGGGGGGATTTGAACCCCCGACATCCGGGTTAGAAGCCCGGCGCTCTGTCCAGGCTAAGCCACAAGCCCATCAAAATTGTAATCTCTCATATTTGGTGCTGCTTCTTTTTAAAATATGAGAGCTATCCGATAGAGAACTCCTCCTAGAGCGCACAATACTGGTGGGCCTTCACTGCGTCCACGAACGTGGCCTGCCCGATACCGCGCGATTCCACACCTTTGATGGTCGAACAGCACATGAAACGGATCTGAACCCGGGCTGACGTGCGTTCCCGTTCTTCGTAATAGATGGGATTGGCATACTCCACTATCCGCTTCATACTGATACTGATCCCCAGTACGTGCACAAGGATCCCCTGGTCGCCCGGAGCAAGATCCTCCATATCGGTGGAGGTCATAAAGATCAGGTTGTTCGGCTCCACCTCGCTCAGTGTGATCACATTATGGGCACTGGTGAGTTCCAGAGTTCGTGGTCTTCCCATCCGTATCTCTGCGATAACAGAGGGATTGATGCCGGTTAGTGCTGCATACCGCATGAGAAATCACCCGTACATCGGCAGCTGCTCTTTCTTCGGAGCCTTCTCTGCCGATTGAACCTCCTCAGAAAGCTTGTGCAGGGCCGCCTCGATCTCCTCTGCCTGCTCCAGTAGAGGTGTCACATCCAGGTTCAGGTCAAACATCTTATTTAACACCTCGATGGTGGCTGCGGATGCCCGGGGGTCCGGGGCGTTGATGGTCTCTGCAAGAAGCCCCACGGCAGGGATTCCCTGTACCTTGCATTCCGTCAGGATACTGCCCGCAATACCCGAAATGGTTCCCATAGGGAGAATGATGGTGTGATCCTGAATCCTCGTGAGATGTTCGGTTTCCGTTGCCACCCCGAATACTCTCTTCTCCTGCTCATTGGTGACGATTCCTGCCAGTGCGATGACCTCACGCAGGGGATGCCGGGTCAACCAGGAGATGATACCATTGGCGATCTCGTAGCAGATCATGGGATGGACAGGAATATCTCCCACGACCACGGCGAGAGTGTCTTTCTGATAGAACCGCACGGGGACATTGATCACTCCCTTGTTCATCATCACCAGCGGAGGGAAGTATTTGCTGGTCATATTTCCGATCTGTTCAAATTCCAGCTGATCCACCAGATACTGGAGGGCAATACTCCCGACCAGGCCACTCCCGGGGAATCCCATGAGCACCGATTTTGGGGTATCGCTCATAGGTTTTGACGGCGTAATTCTGATATCTTCCATGATGATCACACGTCGCAGTGTTTACATAGTTTGGTCCGCTTAAAAATATTATGCAAGAATTTCCGATTAAGAAAACTCAGGTGAAATCTTACCAGAAAGAGATGGTTACTGCCCTTTTCGAGATCTTTGGAGTGGGCGCTCGGGAGGTGAATGGAAAATTCGAGATCTCGTTCGGGGCGCTCGAACGGCTCACGGTCTGGGCCTGTGGGGAGGGGAAGATGCTCTGCGTGGATTCCATCTCCCGAACTGATGCCCCGGATGACGTGATTCTGGACACCAACCGAAGATTCCGCGAATATCTGCAACGGGTCACGGGTTATACGGCGCAGGAACGGGTCAAAATGGCGAAGAAGAAAGTGATTGGGGAGTAGATCACTCCAGCAGGAGTGCAGGTTTGAACGGGAGAGCTCCCCTGCCCTTCGGGTGACCACTCACTTCTGAAGAGAGTATCTGAACCTGGACCCCCAGATCCCGCTCCAGGAACGGGGCGGCGGCGGAAAAAACCTCATTTTCGTCAATGGGAAGATCTACAAGGCGGGCTATCAGATCCGGCGGTAACCGGTGGATCAGGTTTGCCGTCTGTTTTACAGTCTCTGCTGCCGTTTTTCCTCTCTTCCTCATCTCCGGATTCTGCATTACCTCGCGGACCGCGTCCCTTGAATCGCGTTGCTGGGCCAGTGTACGGAAGATCTCCCATTTCCATGCCGGTGCATAGAAGAGAGTCAGACGGGTGGGTGCGATCCGGATGAGTTTTCGGATCGACTCCACATCCTCTATGGTACGCTGGAGGAGTTCTTCTCCGAGTTCGATTTTCAAATTCACCCGCTCCGGATCCGATTCCGGCCACGCCGCTGTGCTGACCAGTCCCTCCTCTCCCACCTGTTGCCAGAGTTGTTCACAGATATAGGGAGTATAGGGCGCAAGAAGCCGCATCCAGGTACGGACTACCATCTTCATTTCCCTGCCCGGCCGGGTGTTGCCCAGCCGGCGGTGATACCAGCGCAGGTCAGATTCGATGCCATGATATGCTTCCTGAAGTGCCTGGCGTGTCTGGAATTGTTCCAAAGATCGTGTCACCGCCCCGATACGCGACTGGAGACGGGATAGCAGCCAGTCTCCCATAGGACTGTTTTCGGGGATGGCCTCCCGATCCATCTCCAGGACAGCCGTGGAGAATCGATCGATCTGTTTCCGGGTGGCATGAACCAGCTCGTTTCGCCAGTCGAAATCCTGCCAGGGTTCTGCACTTCCCACCAGAAACATACGTACGGTGTCCGCTCCGAATTCATCGATCGCATCTTCCAGCAGCACCACGTTTCCCTTGCTGGAGGACATCTTCGCTCCATTCAACAGGCCCATCCCGAATACCACCAGCCCGCGTGGTTGAAGTTCCGGGGGGAAGATGGCCTGGTGGTGGAAGAGCTGGAAGGTCAGATGATTGGAGATCAGATCTTTCGCGGAGAACCGGAAATTGTAGGGATACCAGTACAGGAACTCCTTTCGCATACCCTCCAGCCGGGCACGTTCCGGTAGGTGGGAAGACTCCATCCCCAGGAAAATGTAATCAAAGACGTCCGGCGTGAGGATCTCGGGATCGAGTTCTCTGATGCGATGCGCGATGGTATAATACGCCATATAAATGGTGGAATCGCTCAGAGGCTCGATGATCCATTCGCGGTCCCAGGGAAGACGGGTTCCGAGGCCCACTCTTCGAGTGCAGGCCCAGTCCTTGAGCCATCCCACGGTGCGATCGAATTCCGTCCGTACCTCCTGCGGAACCAGGGCCATCCCGGAGAGCTGTGCATACACGCTGTCCTTCCATGCGGGGTCGCTGTACTGGAGGAACCACTGGTCATGCAGTATCTTGACGTAGGCATTCCCTCCGCACCGGCAGATCACCGGGCGGATATCGAATTCATACAGAAAAATTGAGCCATACTGCTCCACCATCCGGGTAGCCACCTCGTCCCTCGCCTCCCGGACGGACTTTCCACCGAACTCCTCCCTCATTTTGCCATGGACGAACTCGGCATTATATACCTCTTGAGTGATGGAGTCCATGCGGGGATCGAGCTGACTCTCAACGCCTGCTCTTTCCACCGCGTCCTGTGCAGGAAATTCTCCGTATCCTTCCACTCGAATCAGTGATACCGGTGTGATCTCTCGATACAGGTTCTGACGCTGTAGATCCCGCAAGGCGATGTAGTCGAAGGGAGCATGGGCCGGAACGCTCATGACCATGCCACTCCCAATGTCAGGATCTACGAAATCTGCAGGAAGCACCGGCACCTCTCCGCATAATGGGTGGGAGACCTTCTCTCCTATCAGGATGCCGGGGGGCAATTCTTCGACAAACTCTACCTCGTGATCCTGCAGCTGGATCTTGAGGGCCGCTTCACGGCTCACAATGGTGGGAATACCGTCAATTCGAACCTTTGTATAGGCGATGTGGGGATTTACCCAGAGATTGGTCACGCCGTATATTGTCTCGGGACGCAATGTGGCGGTGGGTATGCGGGTATCTTTCCACTGAAACATCACCAAGGTGAATTTGATGATCTCCGCCTTGTCCCCCTCCAGCAGGTCGTGATCCCCTACCGGGTTCTCGCACTGCGGGCAGTATTTGACCGGGTGGATGCCCTTGACCACATATCCCTTCTCACCGAGATGTTTGTACTGCCATTCGATGAATTTGCTATAGTGGGGATCCACGGTGATGAATCTCCTCCTCCAGTCGATGGACAGTCCCATTCGCCGCATCACCCGTTCATATTCCTGGCTGAAATGACGAACGATGACCATGGGGTCGGTAAACTGGTCGAGTTCTTCCTGAGGAACCCGGTACAGGTCCCGGTACAGCCGGATAGTCTTCTCATCCCGTTTCGCAATACGACGGGAAATCCCGATGACCGGGGTTCCGGTCACATGGAATCCCATGGGGAACAGGACCTGTTTTCCCCGCATCCGCCAGAAGCGTGCGACGACATCCGGTACCGTGTATGTGCGGCCATGGCCTACATGCATCGCCCCACTGGGATATGGAAATGCCACGTTCAGGTAGTACTTTTCCTTCTCGGCAGGGTCCACTTGAAACACAGGGTCCCAACGGTCCCTGCATTCCTTCTCCAGATCTCGCCCCTCCATATACCCACCTACACCGGTCGGAGTCTGATGATCTCCCCGCTGCCGGATCGCCGGATCATTTCCTGGGCAATGGTGCTGTTACGGGAGAGCTGAATCTCCCCATCGTCATTTACCGTGGCGGTGAACAGGTACTCCTTCCCTGCAAAGACATCCACGATCTTTCCCTTGTAGTCCGGGGCGATGATCGCGAGTTGCTTCCGGTCCATACGAATACGGATTCCACCCTCCAGGGATACCACTTCCTCCGCGGGGGCCTGCTCAAGCTCGGACCGGGGGCGAATATCGATCCCGATTCCGAGCTTGTTCACGATGGCCGATACATTCTTCCCCCCCTTTCCGATTGCGGCAGGGACGTCCTTGTCATCGATATACACCACCGCTTTGTTATCCGAGATCATGCGTACATCGACATATCCGTCGGTGAACCGGCCTATCTCCCGCTGAATCTCTTTCTCCGAAAGTTTCCAGGAAAATCTCTCGGTCTCCTTCTGCGGTGGTGCCTTTTGCGATTCCTCCTCTGGACGCGTGACCGGCATCACGATCGTTTCGTGATCATGCTTGAACGCCTCAACCGCGATGGCTCCGGTCTCATGATCCTTTACCACGATCACCGGTTTCACGTAGCGCTCATCATTCATGCCGGTGGGTGCTTTGATGGCCAGTTCCAGATCGTAGACCCGTGCAATCTCACCTTCATAGACAAACAGAATTGTGTTCAACACCTGAGGCAGGATACCAAAATCTACCCGGGTGAGGAACCGCTGGATCGCATCCGAGATCTCCAGGGCGTGCACCACCCCGATCATGCCCACGCCTGCCAGCCGCATATCGGCAAAAATCCGGAAGTGTTCCATCTTACGCAGCTCATCGAAGATCACATAATCCGGTCGAACGAGCAGCAGTACATCTGCCGTCCCCTCCATACTCCCTTCCAGGGAGGTATACTGGGTGATATGGTCGGGCACCTGCAGGTCCCGCGGGGCCTCCATGGTCTTTACGATGTACTCGTGATCCGAAAGGAAGGTCGCGATGCTCTGGGCAAGGGTGGTTTTCCCGGAACCAGGGGGTCCGGCGATGAGGACTCCCCTTTTCATGCCCATGATTCGTTTCTTGATCAGAGGCGCTTTACGGTAGTCATCGATGGTGACTTTTCCTACTGGTCGGACCGCGGTGATCTCCATTCCGTCTGAGAAGGGCCTCCGGGCGATGGAGATACGCAGAGAACCGATCTGGACCACGGTCACTCCCCGCTTCTCTATCTCGATGAAGCCATCGGGATCTCTCTTTGCCCGCTCCAGAATCTCCTGGGCAAGAACCCGGAGCTCATATTCGGTCATGGGGGTTTCCCGCACACGGACCAGACGGGCTTCCTTCATGGTCCCCTTACGGACCATGGGCGGTACCCGTTCCTTCAGATACACGCTGATGGTCTCTGCATCGAAGAACTGATCGATGCCGAGCGGGGAGAAGTCCCCCATCTGGGGTTTCAGATACTGAACATCCAGACCTTTCGCCTTCGCCGCTTCGGCTTGAACGACGTCACTGGTAACGAATTTCGCCTGGAACTGGATGGCGACGTTCCGAATCAGGGCATCGATCTCTCCCCCACTCGCGAGTTTTACCTGCTCAAGGTTCGGTCTTTCGCCCGCAAATTTGACCTCCACCAGACCTTCCTGGGCCATTTTCTGCAGTTCCTGAAGTTCGGTCAGGCCGCTGAACCCTATCTCCCGGCCCTGATTTGCCTGTGCCTCGAGTTCTGCTATTACGGGTTCGGGAATTACTATTGTAGCCCCTTTATATTCTCCGGACTTTATCAGGGAGGTGATGCGTCCATCTATTACCACGCTGGTATCGGGTACTATTATCATAAAATCTCACTCCACAGGGAGACAATTATTTCCACCTGTTTTTATTATATTACGATAAAAGAAGGATTTTTAAAAGTATATATTTTTGTTTGAACGGAGGCAGTCCTTAGAGTCTCCGACGTATTCTGGGGAATTCCCGTACCCGATAAATGGGGATCTTAGCGGGTTTTGTCTCCTTTCCGGACAGAACCATACACTGTTTCCGGATCGAATATCGAAGGTGCGATCTCTTCACCCTCCAGCGTCCGATAGAAGCAGGAACGATGCCCGGTATGGCAGGCTGCCCCTCCTAACTGTTCGACCTGGTAGAGAAGAGTATCCTCATCACAATCCACGAGGATACGTATTACCTTCTGCAGATTGCCGCTCTCCTCTCCTTTCTTCCAGATCTTCTTTCGGCTCCGGCTGTAGTAGTGTGCATACCCTGTTGTCCGCGTCAGCTGAACCGCCTCCTCGTTTGCATAGGCGACCATCAGCACCTCACCGGTGGTGAACTCCTGAACCACTACCGGAATCAGACCCTGATAGAATGAAAGCACCATGTCCTTTATTCAAATCCCTGTAACCATGTTCATTATCGCATAGAGAATGTCTCCCGCGAAGAGTGCCGTGAAGAAACCCGCGGTGATGGGTACGATGAACGGAACCCCGTAGGAGATCCATACCTTCCCTGCCTTACGAAACAGGTCACATTCCTTCCTGTACTGTTCCGGGTTCATCCTGATATGTTTTGTGTACAATCGGTCCTCCCCACGGAACATACGGGAAAGGGACTCCCGGAACGTGAGAAATCTGCGGTGGAGAGACCCGTTTTCTTCGCGGATATCCTCCATCACAAACCCGTAGTATTCGGCGATCCGATCCCCCGGGATGGGAAATCCCAGGAACAGGTAGCGAAGGGGCGCCCGGTTCCTTCTCGATATATTCCAGATGAATATGCCGATCGGGGCCGACAGGTTCAAAATCACGGCATTGGTGAGCACAGCAAAGGGAAAGTACCCGAGGGGTGACACAGGAAGGAACGTGGCAAGCGGGTAGAGGGGCACCAGCGCCGAGATAAAGATAAGCGCCCATGCATCGGCACCCCCAAATAGCCGAAAATAGGCAAAACCGTAGAAAAGCACGCAAAAAATAGCAGAAACAAGGATATAACGAAATGAAATCCCCGGATCGAGAAGGGACAGATCAGCATACAGTAGAGTGGTGAGAGGGATACCAATCGCCAGCATGGGGTACCAGGTACGGAACGGGACTCTTCTCTCGCGGATATCCAGAAGCGAGGCATACAGGAGAGTAATCCCGATGGCCATGGCAGCAATTACGAGAGGAAGAATCATTGGCTATATATTATCTTTCTTAAGTTATTTTTAATCTTGACGGTTTACGGTAAGTTTTTATAAATTGATATTGTAGGTTTTTATGAGTATATTTTGCAATAAGGTGATAACCGGTGATAGATATTCACGTTGATGCGGAGGCGTGCAATGGTTGCGGTCTGTGCGTAAAGGACTGCCCCATGCATGTCTATGAGTTAAAAGATAGTACGGCGGTGCCGGTGAAATCGGGAGATTGTATGGGCTGTCTGTCCTGTCATGAGATCTGTCCTACCCAGGCGCTTGAGCACCGGGGCGTCTATCCCTCAAGGAGACATTATATCGATCTGCGGGTCTGCGAGATGCTTAAACGGGTGATCTAGGTGAGCGAGGGAACCATCGAACATATGAAGGAGTCGTTCCACACCGACACTCTCTATCGGTCCGAAGACGTGCCGCTGGGTTGCATTCCTCCCCCGGATGAACTGGAAGACACGCTTCACGGTCTGATGAAACTAAACGGACTGATCATTCGCTCTCTCGAAGAAATTGCGGGCCGTGGAGCGAACGCGGTGACCTATCGTGCAGGAAAGAAATTCGGACACGAGGTCGCGAAATATTTCCGAAAGATCGACAATGTGGAGGAAGCTCTGGAGGAACTCTCCCATATTCTTCATGGACAGTACACGTTTGAGGCCTGGAAACCCGCGGACAAATCCTCCTATGTGATTCAGGAGAACGGGACGACCTTCATCTATCTGGTCTTTCACGACTGTATCGTACGGCAGACATTGCGCAGGAATGGCCAGGATCAGGGTGGCCCCCTCTGTCAGACCCTGTTTGGGTATGTGGTAGGCGCCATCGAAGAGATCACCGGGAAACGGGCGAAACTGGAAATCGTGCATACCGGACCCAACGCCTGCCTGAAAAAACTGATTCTGATGTGAGGTGCGAGGAATGAAAATTGCCATAGAAGAACTTGCAGGGTGTTCGGGCTGCACGATCTCGGTGCTGGATCTTCATGAGCAGATACTTTCCCTGCTTCAACAGGCAGAGATCGTATATTCCCCTGTGATCATGGACATAAAAGAACCTCCGGAGGGAATCGACGTTGCCTTTGTCACGGGAGCGGTACGGAACGAAGAAAATCAGGAACGGCTGAAATTGATCCGGAAACGTTCCAAGAAACTTGTCGCTCTGGGAACCTGTGCCTGTTATGGGGGTATCTCCGGTCTGTCCATGCTGTCCAGTTCCGCCGATATCTTCCAGCATGTATATCGTGAAGTGGATACGGGAAAGGCGGATAATATCCTGCCCCGGGAGGTTCCCCCCTTCCTTTATCGCACCTTTGCAGTGGGCGACGTCACGAAAGTGGATTACTATGTAACCGGATGCCCTCCCAAGGAGAAGTATCTGCAGATGATCCTTCCCGCTTTGGTGAAGGGGGAATCGGTTCAGCTCTCCAAGAAATCGGTATGTTCGGAATGCGACCGGGTCATGGGATCCGTGGAAAAGTGGCATCTCCGACGACGCCATGAAGGAATTCCGGACCGGGAGCATTGCCTGCTAGGCCAGGGATACCTCTGTCTGGGGTCCGTTACTTTTGGAAGATGCGGGGCATCCTGCCCCCATCACAATATTCCCTGCCAGGGGTGCAATGGGCCTTCTCTCGATATTCTCAGGGAACCCTGCCGGGACATCTTCAATATGATGATCCGCCGCATCTCGGATCTCACCGGCAGACCCCAGAAAGATCTTGAGAAGGAGATGTATGATGTGGCCCACACCATGTACCCCTTTACTATCGGCTCCCTGATCATGGAGGATAAGGAGATATCCCATATACGGGACCTGATCAAGGAGGGAAGCCAGTGACCCGGATCTCCATTAACCCGGTCACCCGTATCGAGGGTCATGCCCAGGTGCAGATCGATCTGGATGATACAGGAAAAGTGCAGAACGCGCACTTCAAGGTCGTGGAACTGCGGGGATTTGAAAAATTTCTGGTGGGTTGTGCGGTCGAGGAAGCCCCCCGAATTACTCCGCGCATCTGTGGAATCTGTCCCACCTCCCATCATGTCGCCTCCGTAAGGGCATTGGATCAGATCTTCGGTGTAGAACCGCCACCCACGGGGAAGGCGCTTCGGGAACTGCTGATGCTGGGTCAGTACATCCACTCCCATGCCCTGCACTTTTTCATGCTCGCCTCTCCCGATTTCCTGATCGGACATGACGCGTCCCGTGGCGATCGCAATGTTCTCGGACTGGTCAAGGTCAATCCTGAGCTCGCGAAGAAGGCGATCGAGGTCAGAAAGACCGGTCAGCGCATCACGGAAGCGGTGGGGGGCAAACCCATTCATCCGGCCACCGCGGTGCCGGGTGGGATGTCCCATCATCTCGATGAGCTACAAAAATCCGCCCTGTATGACATGGTAAAGGGTTCTTTCGCCGTCGCGCAGGAGGGATGGGGGATCGCCCGAGAGCTGATGGAGAAAACAGACCTCGGTTTTGCGCAGGTGCAGACGGGTTTCATGGGGCTATCCAATCAGGGAGTGTTCTCTTTCCAGGATGGCAGTGTCCAGATGGTGGGTGCAGACCGCAAATCGATTGGAGCGTTCCAGGGACCGGAGTATCTGAACTACATCGAAGAATACAGTGAAGCCTGGTCCTACCTCAAATTCTGCCGCCGAAAGGGAGGGGAATATTACCGGGTGGGGCCCCTCGCCCGCCTGAACCTCGTGCAACGGATGGGAACTCCTGTTGCAGATGAAGCCCTGAAAGAATACCGGAGCCGATTCGGAGACTTCGTGCAGAGCACCCTCGCGTATAACATCGCGAGATACATCGAATTTCTCTGGGCCTGTGAACGGGGCCTCCAGATCCTGGGAGACCCGGTGATCACGGGAGGAACCACCCGGACCGCGGTCGATGCGGTCAAAAATCGGCGGGGAGTAGGTATCATCGAGGCACCCCGGGGCACCCTCATCCACGATTATTCGGTCAACGAGAAGGGAATTATTGAGAAATGTAACCTGATCGTGGCCACCTGCCAGAATAATTATGCCATCGACCGGGGAATCGAACAGGTTGCCCGTGACGTGATCACCGGAGGAACGCTTACGGAAAGCGGGACGAACCGCATCGAGATGGCGATTCGGGCGTATGACCCCTGTCTATCCTGTGCTACCCACGCGATCGGGCAGATGCCCCTCCGCATACGGATAAATCAGAACCTTGAAGAGCGTCGACGATGAGGTTTCATTCGTAGGGTGATGTAAGGTGTTGAAACAGATTCTCTCTGAATTCCTCCGCCTGGATGGGGTATCTGCGGCGGTGGTAGTGGGACGGGATGGGTTCGTCATCGAGAGCGCCATGTCCGGAAAGGTGGACATCGAGGCACTGGGTGCCATGGCATCCACCGGTGTCGGAACATCCGAAGCCATGGGGACGGAGCTGGGAAAAGGGCAGCTCACCCAGATGCTGGTGGAGCTGGAGAACGGCCCCATCCTGCTCTCTCCTCTCTCTCTCGATGAACTGATCGCTATTGTGGCAGATAACGGTGCGAATATCGGGCGGATCCGGTACGAACTAAAAAAGAACAGGGAACGTATCGTCGCGGCGTTGTAATATGATACTACCAGAAGGATCGGTGATTGGAAATTTTTCCGGCACCCTCGAGGATATCCAACCCTTCACCCTGCCTTTGGTGGGAGTGCTGTACGTAATTGGCCATCCCGGCGAAGGATTCCTCCTCATCGATAAAGGAAAATTTGTAGCATCCCTGTTCCACACCCCTGCCTCGGAGATGAAAGCGAATGCCGCCTATGAGCTTCTCAGCGGCGAGCATACACTGGATTTTGAGATGAGAAAGTATTCGGCAGAGGAATTCTTTACCGCACGTGAAACCTGTGCGAAGGAAGGACTCCTGATCGCGTACGATGAGAATGGTAAACCCCTGAAAACGGTCGTGTCCGGGGAATGGAATCTGGACAAGATTAAAAAGCAGCCGGGAGTCCTGGCGGTCTCTGCCTTCCACGAGGGTTTTGCTGTTCAGTCTACCGGGAATGCGGATTTTGACCAGGTGGCGGCGGTCGCGGAAGATCTTCTACGGACCGGTAAGAAGATCGCAGGAGACCTCTCCATCGAACCTCTCAATCAGCTCATTCTGGAAACACCGCACGGAAAGTTTATCATTGCTCCTTATGGAGATATTAACATCTGCATCTTTACCGAAGCAGACGCGAACCTAGGCCTGATTCGTATGGCCATCCGCAACATTCAATCGGAGATCGACTGATGCAGTTTCCCACATGTAAGGCTCCGGTGAAAAAAGAGGGAGTGCGCATCTCTTCGCTTTTTGACGAATTCGCGGTGTCGAAGTTTACCGGGTACTGCAAGATTATGATGGGCCGGGAAGAGCATGTGCTGGCGCTGAAGGAGGGATCCTATATCCTCGCCGAATCCGGAACCCGTACCGGTTCGGATGCGTTCCGGGCCATTCTCAAACTGGGAAATAGTCTGGGTAGTGCGATCCTGTGCTCCCTGACGGTGAAACAGTTTCAGGTGACCTTACTGTTTAACGGTCCATTCCGGATCAGCCTCCCCGAAGAACAGGGGGGTAGCACTATTCCCGATGTAGCCCCGGAATCACCCGTACAACAGGCACCTTCCGCGAAAAGCCCTCGAGCCACCCCGGTGACGGCGGTCACCCGGGTTCACCCGGTCTCCATTCCCAGTACGGGTGGGAAAACGAAACGGGTTCGGAGCATCAAGATCACCGCGGAACGGGAAGAGGATAAAAAGAAACCGGTTCAGGTGATGCGATCCGGAGAAGGAAGGGCGACTAAGAAGATCGATCAGCTCACGCTGGAATCCATCAAGGAGCTCAAAGAGACTTTTCAGGCAGATGCAGCAGATCTCCTCCGGGAACTCCATATGGAGCACCTGATTCACCCGGAAGAGAAGAATTTCAGGAAAAGCGGCAGTGAAAACCGATAAATAGAAGAGTCTAAAAAATTTAAGTTAATCGGTAATCTCGACTGACAAAAAGAGGGTTAAACAGATGATAAGGGCATATACCATGGCCTCTGGGAAGGGCGGGACGGGGAAAACTACCGTAACGGTAAATCTTGGCACTTCCCTTGCACAACTGGGAAAAGAAACATACATCCTCGATGCAGATATCGGGATGGCAAATATCGGCCTGATTCTCGGGCTGGAAGGTGTGCCGGTAACTCTGCATGAGGTTCTCGCGGGAAAGGCAAGCATCGATGATGCGATCTATGAAGGCCCAAGCGGGGTGAAGGTTGTCCCCAGCGGGATTTCCCTGCAGGGCTTTCAGCAGGCGAATCCCGAACGCATGCGGGATGTGATGAAGGCCCTGGTCTCGAGATGTGAATTTCTCCTGATCGATGCACCGGCAGGGATCAGCAAGGATGGGGTGGTCGCCCTCGCCATCGCGGATGAAGTCATCCTTGTGGTGAACCCGGAGCTCTCTTCCATGGCCGATGCCCTGAAAACCAAAATTCTTACCGAGATGGTGGGCGGAAAGGTATTTGGTGCGATCCTGAACCGTTCCGGTATGGAAAACACGGAACTCCGCCGCCACAGTGTTGAAGATGTTCTTGGGGTGCGGGTAATCGATATGATACCGGAGGATACGAATGTACGGCGGGCGGCTGCCTACAAGACTCCCGTAGTACTGAAATATCCCACCTCAGAATCGGCAAGGGCGTTCCGCAGGATCGCGGCCGACCTGGCCGGGTATGAATATGCAGAGGAGAGCGAGAAAGTACGAGAAGGATTCATCGAGAGGCTCGCCCGCACGCTCTTCGGGGGATCAACGAGGTAAAGAGAATTAATTCTATAATTCAATATATGAAATTTTTCATTACCCACTTCTTTTGTATATCCCAAGTCCAATGAAAATCTTTAATAATTTGAGAGGTAGGAGTTATTGTATGGAAAGAGTGTGAAATTTAAATCTATGGGTCATGACATCCAGCACACAACTTACGCGGAATTGAACAGATATGGATATTATTAAGATCATTGACGAGATACTCGGCGCGTCGAGTTATGACAGCGACTACGATTTCCCCAGACTGCTTGAGAATGCGAGCAGGAAAAAGATTGATGGAATAGCCGTTTCAAGCGAGAAAAACCAAAAATTTTTTGTCGTTTTTTCGGCAGGTGAACCAGAAGGCGTCATCGCACATGATGAGAAAGGAACACTGTTTGGAGACAAAGCGGCATACCTCATTGAGGGGTCAGAAAACTTTGAATTGTTTATTGTAAATCCTGAAATAACCAGTGCTCTCGCCTCGCGATGCAGGGTTTTTGACAAAACCCACGTGAGAAAACGTCTCGGAGAAAGCCTGCCAAGTGTCGGGGGGAAAAGGAGGAGTATCGGGGTCCTCTGTATCCAGATTCTCAAAGACGGAAAGCCACAGAAAGGGGTGCGAGTATCCATTCGGAGAGGAAGACAGGAGCTGATGAATGATATGACAACCGGGGATGGGAAGGTATGTTTCAGACTTATAAACGGAAGGTACGACTGTATGGTCATCGACAGAGAGAATGAGCTGTATCCATTTATGGTTGATTTCAAGGACAAGCATGCGGAAACCGAGATCGATATCGGGGGAAGAGGAGGAGAATAGGTATGGACGAAGAGAAAGAGAAGGGATTAAATTCCCTGCTTAAACGGCTGGGAAAAGTCGATTTTGAACCGATGAAAAAGGATGAGGAGCCGGCAATAACGCCAGAAAGCAAGGAACGGAGTATGTCGGCCCCTGCTCCGGTGGTTGTAAAAAACGCTGCAGAAGAAATCCGGGATGCGAAAACCGAAAAAGAGACTGCCCCTCCCGTATCCGCTGCGGAAAAACCGCGATCGAAATCTACAAATGAGGCGACCATCAGCGACATACTGAAACGCCTGAGGACCGATATCCCCGAGACACCCACTCCGGAGATGCCCGTCCGGACCCCCCCCACCCCCATACAAACCGAAAAAGTTCCGGAAATCGTTAATACACCGGTCCGGAACGAAGAAAAGAGAGCGATAACCCGTCCATCCGGACCGGTGGAGGAATCCATACCGCCGGAAGTCGCACCGGAATCTCCCCTTCCTCCTGTGCGATCGAAACCCGTTCCGGCCCCGCAACGCGACCTTCCCTCCGCCGAGACCCCAACCCCGCAACCCATTCCGGTGGAGAAGAATCCCATTGACGTACGTTCCGCAAAGAAGACCCGATGGTCCGAAGGAGGCGATGCAGAGGGCGAGGAGTCCAAAGTAGTCACCGTCGACGAGATCAAGGATATCTCCGATCTGATCCTGCCCAAAGGAGCCACTTTCGAGATCGATGAGGTGCACCTCCAGGGCAGAACCACGCCGTTTGGGACCGGCGAAACCCTGGGAACCATTCCTCGGGAGATCGATGATCTCTGGAAAGCAAGCCTTCCCTCCACCACGCTTGGTGAGATTGGCGCAGACGGAAAGGAGGAACAGCGGAAATCCATCCTGGACGGGTTCAAAAAACTGAGTATCTCGAAAGTGATACGGCCTGAAGCAGAAGAGTACAACCCCAAGATCCACGGTCCTCTTGTCGACCTCTCCATGCGCCCGCAATCGGGTATCGAGGAGGTCGAGCTGTACCCGCTCAATGAACCCTACGCGTACGTCCGGATTCTTTTGGATAACAATACGCACGAATATACCTATCAGGTGCTCGAACCCGCGCTGAGCGTGGCCGAGAAAGACCTGTTCCAGGAGCTGAAAGAGCGGTTGTTTGAGACGCTGGATGTCAACACCAAAGACCTCACCAAGGAGAAAGCCCGCAAAGTGCTCCGAAATGCCACGGATGATATCGTCTTCGATTTCGGGATAAAACTCACTCCCATCTCCCGGGAGAAGATACTCTACAATATCGAGAAGGAGTTCATCGGCGATGGACTGATCGATCCGATTATGCATGACAAATACATCGAGGATATATCCTGTGATGGGGTAAGAACGACCATCTTCGTGTACCACACCAGCTACGAGAATATCAAGACCAACTTGATGTATGAGGTTGCCGACGATCTGGATTCTTTTGTGACCAAACTTGCTCAGCGGGCCGGCAAATATATCTCCATCGCCGAACCGATGCTTGATGCGACGATGAGTGACGGTTCCCGTATCCAGATGACCCTGGGTCGAGAGGTCACTGCACACGGTTCGACGTTTACGATCCGTAAATTCCGGGATGAGCCGATTACCCCCACGGATCTGGTGGAATGGGGTACATTCTCCCCCCTCTCCATCGCGTTCTTCTGGCTGGCCGTTGAAAGCGGCAAATCCTGTATATTTGCCGGGGGTACGGCCTCCGGAAAGACCACCTCGTTAAACGCCATATCGCTGTTTATCCCTCCCAATGCAAAGATCATCTCTCTTGAGGATACGCGGGAGCTCAAGCTTCCCCACCCTAACTGGATCCCCAGTGTCACACGGGAATCCTTTGATACCGACGGACGGGGGGAGATTGATATGTACGAATTGCTCCGTGCGGCTCTCCGTCAGCGTCCTGAATACCTGCTGGTAGGAGAAGTGCGAGGTAGAGAGGCGCTGACCCTCTTCCAGGCGATGAGTACCGGTCACGTCACCTACTCGACCATCCATGCCGATTCGGTAGCCAGTGTCGTTCACCGTCTGGAAAATCCACCCATCAACGTCCCCCGGAACATGCTCTCCGCGCTGGACCTGGTCAGTGTGCAGATTCAGTCGCGTATCGGAGGACAGCGGATCCGGCGGATGAAACAGCTGATCGAGATTCTGGACATCGACCCCCGTACTAACGAATTGATCACGAACGAAGTCTTCAAGTGGCATGCGGCGAGTGACGAGATTCGGTATTCGGGCAAGTCGTTCGTTCTGGAGGAGATCATGGAAGAGAGGGGCTGGAACGAAGCTCGAATGCGGGAAGAGCTGAAACGGAGGCAGGAACTTCTCGAATGGATGCGGGTGAAGATGATCCGCCACTACCGGGACGTGGCCAAGATGCTCATCTCCTATTACCGTGATCCAGAATCGGTGATGGAAGTGGTGAGGTCCGATCTGTATGAATAGCTACCAGCGGTTCTGTTTCAACCTGTTGGGAAAGCAGATCAAGCAGCAGAGAGAGCAGTATACCAGTCTGCGCAACAATCTGCTCTCCGCCCGGATGAAAACTCCATTTGAGGCGTACCTCTCCACGGCCATCATCACCGCGGTGGTCGTGGGCCTGGTCATGGCACTGGTCATCGGATTTGTCACCTATCTCCTGCAGATTCCCACGATGATTAAATACGGAGGAACTCTGCCCGAATTTCTGCAGGGCACATTCTCCGATCCGAACACGCAGATGATTTTGGGTACTTCGGTGGCCGTGATCCTCTCTCTGGTGATCTTTGGAGGAATCACCTATTTTATTTTCACCATATATCCCAATGTGGTGGCGGGCGAGCGGAGGAGGAATATCGATGCCACCCTACCCTACGCGATTAACTATATCACGGCCATGTCCACCGCCGGCATCACTCCTGCAGAGATCTTCCGGCTGCTGGGAGAGAGCACCATCTACGGTGAAAGTGCGGTGGAAGCCCGCTATATAGCGCGGGAGATCGATATATTCGGTAAAGATCTCATCGACGCCCTCCGTATCACCTCCAGCCTCACCCCCAGCATGAGAATGAAGGAGTTCCTCCAGGGTGCGATGGCGAGCATCTCCAGCGGTGGGAATCTTACGGAGTACTTCCGCACCAAGGCCAACCAGTATGCCCTGGAGAACCGCCAGCAGCAGAAGATCTTCCTGGAAACCCTGGGACTGATCGCGGAATCCTATGTCACTGCCCTGGTCGCGGGCACGCTGTTCCTGATCATTCTTCAGTCCATCATGTCCATGCTCTCCGGACAGACTCAGCCGTTCTTCCTGTATGTGATCATCTACGGGATCATCCCGTTCGGAAGTGTGATGTTTGTGATCCTGATCAGTTCCATGACACCGGAGGTGTGATATGGCAGTAAAGCGAGTGTTTGATGATTTTCTGAACCGGGGAAAAGAAAATCAGCCACAGGTGCCGGTATCCGAAATGGAGGAACTGGAAAAGGAGCAACGTCATATCGTTGACCGCCTGGATCACGAAAGGAAATTGCGGGAGGGATTCGGAAGGTTCCTCAAGAACCCGGTCAAGGTGCTGACCGAACAGCCCACTAACATCCTGATCGTTTCAATCCCGGTCTCCCTGCTGATCCTGATCATCGGATTTTCCGTGATCATCGCATCCTACGGCTTTGAAGCCCTGTTCACCAGCACCCTGTTTGATGATGTCCTGATACTCGCGGTTCTGGTCGCTTTTACCCCCCTTGCGGTCCTGCATTTCAAGGATGCGCAGCGAACCAAGAGTCTGGAGGAAGGACTCCCGAACTTCTTCCGGGATGTGGCCGGAATGAACGACAGCGGGATGACCCTGCCCAACGCGGTCCATATCGTCTCGAATGGAGAGTATGGCTCCCTTACACCGTATGTGAAAAAACTGGATGCGGAGATGTCGTGGAACATTCCCTTCGTGGAGGCTATTGTCCGGTTTGGAAACCGACTGGGAACCCCTCTCGCCATCCGCAGCGTGGACCTGATCGCCAAAGCAAGCAGGGCCGGGGGCGACGCGAGCGAGGTGCTTCGTGCCGCTGCCACGGACACCTATGAGTTCTTCAACCTGAAGATGGAGCGTAGGAACAACATGCTCATCTATATGGTGATCGTGCTGGTATCCTTCATGGTGTTCCTGTTCGTGATCGCGATTCTGGTGAGCACCTTCCTCACCACGATGGCTCAGGCCGGTGCGGCCGCTGCCGGTTCCGGAGCGGGAAGCCAGTTTATCGGTGAAGTGGACATTTTCTTCTATAAACGCCTCTTCTCTCACGCTGCGATGATCCAGGGATTCTTCTCGGGTCTGGTCGCCGGCCAGATGGGAGAGGGAGAGGCTCTGGCGGGAGTGAAGTATTCGGTCCTCATGCTCGCCATCGCATGGATCACCTTCCGCTTCTTCATCTAATTTTTTCTCTGAAATCTTCGTTTTGGACGATGCTATTTTTTTAACGACTTCTCTTTCTTATGTATTTATCCTATGAACGGAAACGATTGATTAAGATAGACGGCAGGTAGAAGGAAAATTTAGACCAGGAATCGATTTCCTGGACAATGAAAACAAGATTAATTTACATTATCGATGTTGAATCCTTTATCGACCAGGAGTTCCTTTACCCGCTCGAGATGGTTTCCCTGCAGCTCGATGGATCCATCTTTTATCGTTCCTCCGCAGGCGAGCTTGGATTTTAAAAATTTTACCAGGTCTTCGAGGTCGATATCTGCCGGATTGAGACCTTCGATGATGGTTACTTCTTTTCCGTACCGTCTTTTATTGATTTTGACAGTAATTCTTTGTTGTTCTTTGGCGACTTCCTCACAGATACATAATTCTTTAGGCAGCCCACAGGTCGGGCAAATCCCTGCATTCATTACATGTACCTTTTAATTCTCCTTATTTAATTTTTGGCATCACCGTCAGGAATCGACCCTGCAGATTTCGCATCCTCGTGACAGAACTTGTTCCTTCTTGCTGTTATATCGGTAGATGGTAATCCCTTTGCATTTAAGATCCCGGGCGAGGGTGTAGATGTCTTTTATCTCCTGCACCGATGCGGTTTCTGGAAGATTGATGGTCTTGGACACGGAATTTTCGACGTGTTTTTGAACGGTGGCCTGCAGTCGTACATGGAATTCGGGAGAAATCTCGGGAGCCGTTTTCAGGAGATTCTTCAGGTCGTCCGGGATGTTAAGATTCTGAGCGGAACCTTCCCGTTCTATCTGCCGGAGGATCTCGTTTTTCGATCCATAGTCTCCGAGCTTTTCCACCACCGGATCGCTGACGAATTGCAACAGCTGACCGTTCAGCTTCCTCGTATACGCCAGGGAAAACAGAGGTTCGATACCGCTGCTCGTATCGCCAATGATGTGTAGCGAACCCGTCGGGGCGATGGTGGTGACCGTAGCGTTTCGCATATTGGCAGAAAAAATACTCTTATCGATGGCGGGAAACGCTCCTTTCTCTTCACCCACTTCCTGAGATCGCTCTCTTGCCACCTTCTGAATGTGGCTCGTGATCTGATCGGCAAACGTGAGCGACTCGTTGGATTCGTACGGGATGTCGAGAAAGATGAGGGCATCGGCGAATCCCATAATACCCAGTCCGATCTTCCGGGTGCGGAGGGTATTCTCCACTATCTCGGGCAGGGGAAACCGGTTCACATCGATGATGGTATCCAGAAAGTCCACTCCATTTCGTACAAGCTGCGTGAGCAGATCCATGTCGATCTCATGTTGCCGTACACAGCGTGCCAGGTTGATGCTACCCAGATTGCAGCTTTCATATGCATAGAGCGGCTGTTCCCCGCAGGGATTCGTTGCTTCCATGGGCCCCAGACCCGGTACGGTATTATACCGATTGATTTCATCGATGAACAGAACACCCGGATCACCCGAGACCCATGCTGCTTCTCCGACGGTATTCCATAGAGTCTGCGGGTCTATCTCCTTCCACACCTCTCCATTACGAGGATTGATCAGTTCATAGGGCTTTTTTTGGCTCAGGTGCTGAAAAAACTGGTCGTCAAAGGTGACCGATATATTGAAATTCTCCAGCCCGTCGGATCGTTTGGAGACCACGAATTCGAAGATATCGGGATGAGAACTGTGTAGAATTCCCATGTTGGCTCCACGTCTTCTTCCCCCCTGTTTTACGGCACCGGTGGCGTAATCGTATACCCGCATAAAGGATACTGGACCGCTGGCCACACCGGAGGTATCCTGGACCATATCGCCCTGGGGACGAAGATGGGAGAATGAAAATCCGGTACCCCCTCCGCTCTTGTGAATGAGGGCCATGTGTTTTAACGTGGTGAAGATGCTCTCAATGGAATCCTCTACCGGGAGTACAAAACAGGCCGACAGCTGACCCAGGGATGTCCCCGCATTCATCAGGGTGGGCGTATTGGGAAGAAACAAAAGGTCTTCCATCATCTTGCGGAATTCCGCCTCCCGATGAGGATTTACCGCCCGTGCCACGCGACCGAAAATCTCATATGGGTTTTCGCCTGCCAGCAGATAACGGCTCTCCAGCAGGATTCGGGCGTTTTCAGTCAGTTTCATCCGTATCACACTGCAATACCTTACAGGGACTATATTATGGTTTCCCAGAGAGAAAACACATTAAATATCCTGCAGCACCGACTATATGCGTTGGGTATGGGATGATTCCATGACCATGCGGTGTTCCTTCACCCTTGATGATGATCTGATGAATCTGATCGACCAGTATGCGAAAGAGCACTTAGTCGACCGTAACAAGGCCCTCCTGGAATTGATCGAATCAGGCTTATCCGATCCTGAGAAGAATAACATCACCGTCCAGAAAACGCGTTCGTTCGAAGAGATCCAGACCATCCGGGGGGAGATCCAGGAATTAAGAAAAATGGTCGCCGAATTGAAAAGTGAGATCCGGTTGATGAGCCATATTCTGGATACGGACTGGAAGAAAGAGGCACACGGAGTGCCCTTTCAGACCAAGGGTTGGTGGCGGATCCGTAAATAATCATCCGATAATATTCATCATGCTCCGGTACCCTTCTCCTTTCCGGTCGTCGCAGAGCACTGCCTCCACGCGGGTAAAATCAACCTCCTCCCGGGATGGCTTCTGGGCGAGACAGTAGATGCGAGCAGGAGAAGGTTGCTCTTTTCCCTCTGTTATAAAGGATTTTGAATGCACACAAAATCGGCAGTGATCAAGGGAGATGACCTCCCCGGGTCTGCACTCCACTGCACCTTTCCGGATCTCTTTTCTGATGACTTCAGTCATACAGTACCACCTGGTAGCCATTTCTTTCCAGAATTCTTCTAACTTTTTCCCGCCAGGAAGGATCATCTGTCTCGGAAAGAGGATGGATCTCCTCCCTCCATAGAGTCGATAGCGATGGATCGGTGGAGATAAGACTTCGTCTCCCTCCCACCTTCCCCAGGTGCCTACCCATGGAGTCCTGGATATCCATACTGGTGCACCGGTATCCACGACAGAAGGCGGGCCGGGAGGGATATATGGTACATGTGTACCGGCCGGTTGGTTCCCGGCACAGGAAGGGACATGGATTTGTTCCCTTCGAGGCTGTCTCATTCCGGCTGATCTCTTTTTCCGCTCCCGCCACCTCCCGTGCAAAAAAGTATTCACCGGTAAGAACACAGCGGCAGTAATAATGCCCTTCTTCAAGCTCCCGCTCAATGCACAGATAGGGACCAAAATTCTGGCAGCATCTACCGCATCTCGAACAGGTGAAATCAACCATAGTATATACACAACTCGGGATCCCGTCTCTTTATACCTATGGGAACAAACAATCCCGCGACTATTAAGAGGCCGCAGAGTCACAATTCCTGCTATGAAGGTGTGTATCATGTGCGGAGGGGAGGGAACAAGACTGCGGCCCCTTACCTTTGAACGCCCGAAACCCTGTATACCCATCGTGAATATCCCCTCCATCCTGCATCTTGTTTCACATCTTTCCAACCTGGGTTTTCATGAAATGGTCATCACCCTCGGATATATGGCAGGGGCGATCGAAGAGGTTCTCGGAGACGGCTCCTTCCTGGGAACCCACATCTCCTACGTTCGGGAGAGGGAGAAATTGGGGACGGCAGGAAGTGTAAAGAACGCCCAGAAATATCTTGAAGACCGAAACTTCCTGGTGGTGGGGGGAGATCACGTCACTGACATCAATCTGCTGGAATTCTATCGTGAACATCAGTCGTCCGGGGCGATCACCACCATCGGCCTGATCAGTATCGATGATCCGTCGGAATATGGTATCGCAGAGATCGATGTCACCAACCGCATTCGGCGATTCAGGGAAAAACCCTCTCCCGGGGAGATCTTCTCCAATCTGGCGAGCACGGGAATGTACGTCTGCGAACCGGAGATTTTTGATTTCATCCCCACCCAGACCAAGTTTGATTTTGCGCGGGATCTCTTCCCCCTGCTGCTGGAACAGGGAAGACGGCTGAATGGATGGCTCGCACGGGGCAACTGGACCGACGTAGGAAGTCCCCGCTCCCTGCGTCAGGCGGAACACTGGAAGCTGCACGAACTGGGATTGACCACTATCTCGGGAGAGATCCATCTGGCCTCGGGAGCCCGCATCACGGGTCCGGTTCAGGTAAAGGGTTCCCTCACCCTGGGGAAACACTCCCGCATCATCGGGCCCGTCTCCGTCGGTGCAGGCACGGTGATGGGAAAGGACGTCCTGGTCGGACCGTACACCAGCATCGGAGAAGAGTGTGTGATTCAGGATGGAGCGAAGATCTTCTCCTCGTCTCTCTATGACCGAGTGCATCTGGGACGCTCAAGCACAGTCAGTGGCAGCATCGTGGATAACGACACCCTGACAGGGGATGAATGCTCTATCGAAAACGATACCGTTCTGGGTCCCCGAATCGTCATGGGAGATCGGGTGGTGATTCATTCAGGTACCCGCATCTGGCCGGAGGTGAAGATCCCGTCTGAAACCGTAGTAAAAGAGCATTTGCTTAATGAAAATTATGATGCAGGCCGGGAGGGCTCCTAAGCATTTTTGACCAGCCGGTGGGTAAGCGCGACGAGAGGATGCCGGGCGTAATCGAGGACTTTGATATCATCAAGGCTGGCAAGATTCAGAGCACGTGCGGTCCGCTCGATTCCTAATTCTATTGCTGGATCGACCTCGATGATATACGCCTCCAGATCCTTTATTCCGAGTCTTTTTGCGGCTATGGCCCGGTGATGTCCATCCACCAGAATATAGCGCCCGGCACGCCGGACCACAATCAGGGGTTCTGCAAGTCCTTTCTTCAACTCATACATTCTGCCCTCCAGCTCGTCTTCATAGATCTTTGCCTGGGTGGGTAGAAGGGAATCGATGGAGACCATGTCCCGGTTGAGAACCGGCTCGATATTGTACAGTTTGCGTAACGTCTCGATGAATTTAAACACTTTTTCCGGCGATACATGCTCGATCTGGGAGCGGATCACGTCGGAATTGGAGATGATGCCCACCAGATGGTTTTTATCGTCGATGACGGGCAATTTCTGGATTCCCGAGCGGAATATCACCCGGGCGGCATCGTTGATACTCATCTCCGGATCCGCCACGATCAGGTGCCGGGACATCAGCCTCTCTACAGGAGTGGTGGGCGGGATGAACAGGAGATCCCTGGCTGCGATATATCCCACAACCCGGTCTCCGTTTAAGACAGGAAATCCGTCATGATTGGTCCGTTTGATGGTCTCCAGGACATCTCTTGCAGTCCCGTGCATATCTACGGTGACCACATCATAGGTCATATAATCACGGACCTTTTTCTTGTCCATTACAGAATCTTACTCCTGTCTTTACATCAACCAATCGGTGATCCCAAACGACAGAACCCCGGTTGGTCCCCGTGCAGAGACTCGGTTCTGAAAGATACTATTTGCGTAAATACACCGTGGTCCGGTAGTCTGTGCCGATGAATGATAAAAATATTATGGTGTGGGAAGGAGTGGCAACATCAAAGGATTCCCAATGGCCTGTGCCTTCCCTATAGTTTATCTGATGCAGAATCCTACATGTTGACGATGAAGACCCTGCCCAAAAAGGACGAGAGAAACTGGTCTAAGATCGGGATAATTGCTCTTGGGATTGGATTTGCTCTCCTGTTTATCGGCACCTATGTTCTCTCCATTCTGACGGGATCGATGTTCGTACCGGCGATAAAAGCCGGAGATTCTGTCACGGTGGATCTCACGATGCGTGACCGCCTTGGCCGCCCGATAATCACCACCGATCAGCAACTCTACAGTAGCACGATCCGTAATGGGGAACTTGTCTTTTTCACCCAATCGATGACTCTCCCCGCGAATGGGACATTTAATACTACGTTTGCCGGGATAAACGCCTATAATCCGGCATCCGGAAGCTGGATTACATTCGGCATGCTGGGGCCCGAACTGGAACTCATCAGCTCGGAACTGGTAGGTATGCATGCCGGAGAGAAAAAAACCGTTAATCTCACGGCACTCTACAGTTCCAACAGTGTGCTATCACGGGAGGAGTTCGAACAGCTGGGGGGGAATTACAACCAGACCATGGTCGGACAGATGTACCCCTGGGCATTTGCAGATCAGCCAACGGTAAACCTGGATCCCTCTACACCCACCAACAACTACTACCGGATCGTGGAAATTCTTGATAAAACCGACGAAAATATTACCCTATCCTACCTGTATGCCACCGCAGAGATTACGGTAGCCGGTACGAAATAATCAGACCCAAGAACGCAGGATCCTCATATCCTCCTTCTATTTTCAATCCGTTTATCGCACCCGCAAGCGGTGACCGGCGGCCCATTCCTCTACCGGTCCGTCCCACGGGTAGGTATTCCGACCTACTATTTGCACAGATGGGGTGCACAGATTGAGACGAGCACGAAGATCGGCTATCGAATGAGGTATCGAAACAGGTTTGGCATCCCCGTCATCGGTTTCGACGTCCATCCGACCCGAATATGTGTGGAAATCCCAACTGAGGCATCCAAATCATCCCGATCTGGAAAACCAGGGAGGAAAAAACCGAATGGAGCGGATCGTGGATGCATACGGAACGGGGAGAAGCCTTGCGACAAGACTATGAACGGAATGCATAAATCCTTTTGATATCTTTGGCCAGAGCTTTCTCCTCGGATCTCCTGAGAAAACGGTCATTCCGCAGCTTGATATGAGATATTCGAAATTTGCGTTTGTTGACGACATACTCGCGGTCTACCTCAAATTCCTCTGTTCCACCGGCCTCAAGATACAGGGGGGTCGTGCTTCTCCCCTCGTGGATGGAGATTTTCACGGTCACCCGGATCACAGCCCGGGTCCAGAGTGTCTGTATGTCGGAGCCCTTGGCTCTCTCTTCCCTGCGACCATCTCCCTCGATCCCAGTGATCTCCACACTCTGGGTCTCTTCCCCACACTCCACCACCAGAGGATCCCCGATCCGGTAGATCTCGTTTCTATCCACTTCCGTGGCGCAGACCCGGGATTCTTCGCCGCTACTCACAACCGTCCTGACCATCCGTGGTTTCTCGACTGGCGCAAGGCGTTGAGTATGACCGCATAACCGGCATCGAACGAGCGGCTCCGTCCCCTCCCTCAGGATCTCCTGTTCCCGCATCTCATTGCATACCGGGCACCATACAGAAATGTTCATCGAATACAAATGGAAACCCTCGGTAATAAAAATGCAGGCGTTCGAAACGGTCCAGTGCCGCGGCCATCGTAATATACGGGGGACCCATCCCTCCACCTTTGAGGTTACCCGGGATGCAGATCTTACTCTACAGGGGGACTGTATCATCGGGGTGGGGG
>JBAIXL010000184.1:0-5376 GCA_037916685.1 Methanolinea tarda | reverse complement strand
CCCGCGCTCTCCATCATCATGCGCGTGTCCACTCCCAGTGCGACGGCGTTCTCTTCCACCACCCGCATCCGTTCGGGTGAGATTAACCCCTCCTCCAGGAACTCCCGCAACTCATTCCGCGTCATTCTGCACACCATTTCATCTGTGTGGAGGGTGTATTATCATTAATGGGTCTCGATCAGGATCTGCGGGTGGCCGCTGAACGGATTCGCGCCGCAGAAAAGGTCACCATCGTTTCCCATATCGACGCAGACGGCATCACCAGTGCCACCATTCTCCATCTCGCCCTCCAGCGGGAAGGGATTCCTGTCCAGCCCGTGTTCGTCCGCCAGCTGGAGCCGTTTGCCATGCGGTACGTGCCCCAGGATGACAGCTTGAAGATCTTTTCGGACCTGGGGGCCGGCCAGCAGAACCTGCTCGTGGAACGGGATCTTTCCCGGGATCAGGTGCTGATCGTGGATCACCACGTGAGCCAGCCCGTGGGGGAGGGATACCATGAGGTCAATGCCCTCTCCTATGGATATACCAAATTTTCGGCGGCCGGTATGGCCTATTTTGTCGCCCGGGAACTGGATCACGACAACACGGACCTGGCCAAGCTCGCCGTGATCGGCAATGTGGGGGACATGATGGCCCGGGAGGACCTGGGCCTGATCGGGCCGGCCCGGGAGATTGTGGAAGACGGGGTCGACTGCGGAGCCATAGAGGTGCGCTCCAAGGAACTGAACTGTTACGGGATCTCCACCCGCCCGGTCCACATCTCCCTGGCCTTCAGCGACGATCCCTTCATCCCGGGCATCACCAACAACCCGCAGGGTGCCCTGCGGTTCCTGGACCGGCTCGGGATCGAGCTGCGGACCCCCCGGGGAGAATGGAAGGTGTGGGAGGAGTTCACCCGCGAGGAGAAGCGGTCGGTGACCAGCGGAGTGATGCAGCAGCTCCTGGCAAATGGCCGATCCATCCAGCGCCTGCTCGCGGAGGTCTATCTGTTTCCGGACGAGACCGGGCGATCCCCCCTGCGCAATGCCTCGGAATTTGCCACCCTGCTCAACGCCTGCGGCCGCTGGGCTCGTCCCCAGATCGGACACGCGGTCTGCCTGGGCGACCGGGCGGGAGCGCTGCGGGAGGCGGAGCATATGCTCACCCATCATCGCACCGTGATCCGCGAGCTGCTGCAGTTTATCATCGATACTGGAGTCACCGAGCTCTCCCATCTGCAGTACCTGCACGTCGGAGAACGATTTCCGGACACCATCGTGGGGATCGGGGCCGGCATGGCCCTGTCCAAACTGAACCGCGAGAAACCGATCCTGATCATGTGCCGCCTGCCGGAGGATCCCACCGTCACCAAGGTCTCCATGCGCACGGTGGACGAGATGGTCGGCCGGGGAGTAGACCTCCAGGCGGCGCTGGTGGATGCCTCCCACGCCTGCGGGGGGGAGGCCGGCGGCCATCGCATCGCGGCCGGAGCCTACATACCGGGTACCGCTGAACAGGAGTTTGTCACCCATGTCAACCGAATCCTCTCAGAGCAGTGCCCTGCGGCGGGTCCGCACCATTGCTGACTACCAGTTCGGAAAGGGGGCCGGATCCGGACTCTTCCCGGACGACTGCACCTTTACCCGGTCCACCACCGGACGGATCCGCCAGATCCATCAGGGAGAGGTGCGGCTGGCCACGCTGCGGGCACAGGACGGCCGCCTCACGCTCTCTATCGACGGCGCCCGGAGGCTTCACCGCACCCTGGCCTTCCCGGCCTACCGGGTGACCATCCAGTCCGATGTGGCGGAGTTCCCCCGAAAGGGCAAGAACGTGTTTGCCCGGCATGTCATCGCCGCCGACCGGGAGATCCGCAGCGGAGACGAGGTGCTGGTGATCAGCGGAGAGGACGATCTCCTCGCTACAGGCGCCGCTGTCTTATCCGGTGATGAGATGCTGCACTTTAAGTATGGAGTCGCCGTAAAAGTACGGCAGGGAGTTGAATCCTCGTGTTCCCAGGAAGAGTAAATCCCAAAAAGATGAAGCAGATGATGAAACAGATGGGCATGGAGATGGAGCCCATCGAGGGGATCACCCGGGTGGTGATCTCCACTGCTTCTGGCGAATACGTATTCGATCAGGCGGAAGTGGTGGCGGTGAAGATGCAGGGGATCACCACCTATCAACTTACGGGAGAGGCCCGTTTTGTTCCAGCCGCCCCTCAGATACCGGAGGATGATATCCATCTGGTGATGGAACAGACCGGAGTATCGGAAGAAAAGGCGCGGGCCACTCTGCTCGAAACCGGCGGGGATATCGCCGAGGCGATTCTCCGGCTTTCCCCGCATGATTGAAGAAGGAACGCGGATCCTCCTGGTGGGGAAGGACCGGGAGTACTATATCCGGGCCGGTTCCGGTACCTTAAGCACCGATCTGGGAGTGATTCCTCTCTCCGATCTGCTGAACAAAAGTCCGGGTGAGACGATTGCCACCCACAAGGGGCAGGAGTTTACCATCCTGACTCCCCGCCCCATCGATTTTTTTACCCATGCCAGCCGCTCCGGAGCTCCCATGCTGCCCCGCGACATCGGGTTCGTGATCGGCCAGACCGGCCTGAACCGCCGGGACCGGGTACTGGACGCGGGAACCGGGAGCGGCATAACGGCGATCTATTTCGGCGGTATCGCCGAGCACGTGGACACCTACGAGATCCGGCCCGAGTTTGCCCGCAAGGCAGAGGAGAACATCCGGGACGCCGGACTGGAGAACGTGCAGGTATTCCCTGCGGATGTGCGGGATGCGGTAGGGACCTATGACCTGGTCCACCTGGATATGCACGTCGGACCGGAGCACGTGGAGCAGGCCGCCACCCTGCTCTGTCCGGGAGGGTTCTTCGCCTGTTATACTCCGTTCCTGGAACAGATGTCCCTGGTGATGGACACGGCAGCACCGCTCTTCCACCGCATTCAGGCCTACGAGGTAAACGAGCGGGAGATGACCCGCTCCGCTCGCGGCACCCGCCCTTCGACCCGCGTCGGGCATTCCGGCTTTATCACCATCGCCCGCCGGTAATATTTTTATCCTCCCGGTGCCGCCATACTCAAGCGGGGAGGAGTCGTATCGCGGGTCCCGCCGGCGAACCGCTCCGTCATCCCAGATGCCAGGGTCCCTCTTTCTTCCCCGTACGGTTCCGCATCCCGAACGCAGGTATCACACTTCATAATGCGAGAACACCCAGTACATATCTGGATGAATCGGAAGGATTTCCTCAGGCGGTCCCGGGGGGTGGCCCGACCTGAGCCGTCCATGAAATCCGGTCGTGGGGTTCTACCGCGGGAGAAAGCCCGGCCCGCAGGGGCAGGGGCATGAACCACATCATTTCCATCCGGGATTTCAACCGGGAGGAGCTGGATCGCCTCCTGGACACCGCCCGCCTGATCAACGATCACCAGTATGACCGCTATGCCCTGGACGGAAAGATCCTCGCACTCCTCTTTTTTGAACCCAGCACCCGTACCCGCATGTCCTTTGAGACCGCCATGAACCGACTGGGAGGCTCCTGTCTGTCCATGGACTGTGTGGAGGCCAGTTCCATCGTCAAGGGAGAGACTCTTGCGGACACCATCCGGGTGATCAGCGGGTATGCGGATGCCATCGTACTGCGCCATCCCAAGGAAGGAGCCGCCCGGCTGGCCAGCGAGTTTGCCACGGTGCCGGTGCTGAACGCGGGAGACGGGGCCGGCCAGCATCCCTCCCAGACCATGCTGGACCTGTTCACCATCCAGCAGTCGATGACCCTGGACGGAAGCGATGTAGGGCTTCTGGGGGACCTCCGCTATGGACGAACCGTGCACTCGCTCGCCTACGCGCTCTCCCTGTATGACGTGGATCTGCACACCATCGCTCCGGAAGGTCTGGAGCTTCCACCCAGCGTGGTGCAGGAGCTGCGCAGCCGCAAGATCCGGGTGCACCAGCACAATTCGGTGGAAGAAGTCATACGGGAACTGGATGTGCTCTATGTGACCCGCATCCAGCGTGAGCGGTTCCCCGACACCGCTTCCTATTATAAGGTGGCCTCCAGTTACCGTATCACCCCGGAGCTGCTCACCGATGTGCGCAAGCACCTGATCATCCTGCATCCCCTGCCCCGTGTGGATGAGATCGATTACCGGGTGGATGCCCTCCCGTATGCACGGTACTTTGACCAGGCACGGAATGCGGTACCGGTGCGCATGGCGCTGCTCAAGGAAGTGATGAAATGACCACCCAGCCCAAGGAACTCCTGATCAGCCCCATCCGCAACGGGACGGTGATCGACCATATCACGGCCGGGGAGGCCCTGAATGTGCTGCGTATCCTCGGGATCACCGGGACCACCGCCGAATCCCTCTCTATCGCCACCAACGTGGTCAGCGGACGCGTCGGCAAAAAGGACATCGTGAAGATCGAGAACCGGGAACTGCTCCAGGATGAGGTGGATCGCATCGCTCTCATCGCCCCCCGGGCGACCATCAACATCATCCGCAACTACGAGGTATTCGAGAAGAAAGGGGTGACCATTCCCCAGCATCTGAACGGAGTGATCCGCTGCCCCAACCCGGGCTGCATCTCCAACACCAAGGAACCCATCCAGAGCGCGTTTGAGGTGACCGATAAGGGGCTGCAGTGCGAATACTGTGACTGGCTGATCACGGAAGACATCGCCACCCACATCATCTGAAATCCGGGAATACTTTTTTGGGAGATCCCGGCCACCCCGGTTCAACATTCCTCCATTCCGGGTCTATCGAGAACCGGGAGGAAACGGGAAGATCATCGTCATTCTCCCGATGTCCAGGATACGATCCGTTTCTCAACGGCAGATCGATACTAGAGGGTTTGTCCCGTATCGTTACATCTCCGGCTTCCAGCAGGTACCGTGCCATTGTACTCTTTTGCTCTATCAAAAACTGTACCGCGGACCGATCCCTACACCAGGCCCGGAGACGTCAGCCAGAGGAGCTCCATCCCCGCTGCCAGCAGGGCAACGCCCGGCAGGATCATCAGCGGCAGGGTAGCGATTCCCACAAATCCCATCATGATCCCGATATTTCGGACATACCCCTGCCAGGGTACGGAGAATACCTCAAATCCGAGTTCTGCATACGCAGGGGTAGTCTCACGTTCCACTCGCTGGGCGGGCATGACAGGAACTTCGCATCTGAGAAAATAAAGATACGCCATGCAATGTGCCGGATACGTCCGGGTTTCCCCAAATTTCGTGGATTACCGGTTTGCACAAAAATTCACTCAATTCGCTCCTCATTGCCTTCCAAATTACCTTTAACTTCGAAAAAAGTCGTTATTTACCATATGTATAAATATAATCCTACCGAAGGATTTTTATGAAGATCGCAT
>JBAIXL010000183.1:0-9210 GCA_037916685.1 Methanolinea tarda | reverse complement strand
GGTTATCCACCAGATCCGGAGTACCTTAGAGTCTCCTATCGGCATCCTCTATTTCCTGGTCCTCCCTATCACCATCCCGGACAATACTGCGTACGAACGAATGCTGGTGGTGGACACGGTGGACACTACCTATTATCAGGTTCCTTTCCCCCTGTTCTGGGGCCTCGTCCATCTCGTATTCTGGACCGGCTGGATCAACCTGGTGGTGGGCACCTTCAACGCGATTCCCATGGTCCCACTGGATGGCGGATATATCATGCGGGAGGGCATCGGCTCGTTCCTTCACAAACGCGGATGGGAAAAGTATACGGAAAACGTGGTCTTTACCATCAGCTGGGCGATGCTCTTTTTGCTGGCGGCGATCATCATCGTCCCGTATCTCCTCCAGGCATACAGAGGAGGATAACCCTCTGCTACACAACGCCATGTATGGTTTGATTCCATCCATGGGTTCCTAGATTCGTCCATGGATGACCTCTTCTGGAATGCCTGGAATTGAATGATTCCCAAATTTTTTAATCAAAAACAGGAAATCCCGTCCACACAAGAGGAAAAACAAAATGCACTATTATATACCCTATGAGAAATATTTCCTAGTACTCGCACGACATCCCGTGCAACGGGGCGGTGAAATCAAGGGATGAAGGAGATTCCTCCAAACAAGAGGTATGCACTGGGGTGGTATAAGGAGGGTATCACCTATCTGAATATCCATGAGTATGACGAAGCCCGTGAATTTTTCGAGAAAGCCCTCAGCGTCATCCCGGACCATCCCGATTTCCTGATCGGATATGGAGATCTGTTCTTTGCGAGAGGTGAATTCAAAGAGGCATACCGTTATTACCTCTCTGCCTTACATGAGGAGCCGGAAAATTACCGGGCGTGGATGAAGGTGGGAACCGCCCTGCTCCAGCTCCAGAAATATCGTGAAGCCCAGGAGATTTTCGAGAACCTGCTGGAGCTGAACCCCTATGATGGTGAGATGTGGTTTGCGCAGGGACGGGCATTCATGGGTCTGGGCAAAATGGACGAGGCACGGAATTCCCTTGCTCACGCGAGAAGATACGAGCCCAATCAGCCGGCGCTCTGGTTAGCACTGGCCCAGCTGGAGACCTCGCATCAGGAGGCGATCCCCCTCCTCCAGCGGGGTCTTCACCTTGATCCCATCAATCTGGATCTTCTGCTGGAGCTGATCCGTCGCCTCACTGCAATAGGAAGGACAGATGAGGCACTCCAGTACTGCAAGAAGGCACAGGAGATCGCACCAGAACATCCCCGCCTGCGAGAACTGCTGCAGCAGTGCCTGGATACCGTATCTTAGTTCCCCGTCAGCCAGGCAACATACGAACCCCGTGGGACACCGATGCTGTGGGCGATAGGATCACACTTTGCGGCCAACAGATAGGCAATTGGAGGAAGATCTTCTCCCATTTCGCTCAGGGCCTCGTAATTGGCCATCCCCTTTGAGATGATCAGGGTGGCCTCTTCCAGGGCCGAGACCAGGGGAGCCGGTATTTTTTCCAGCGTGATCCCGACATCCCCGCTCCCCGTCGTGGTCAGCACATCCACGTATCTATCCAGCCCCAGTGCATAGGCATCCGAAAGGGTCGCATCGTTCAGGATCGGGGCACCCTTCACCGCCAGAGTGATGTGGGACCCCCGTTGAGCAAGGTGTTCGAGCACCAGGCGGTCAAAGACGATCTCCCCGCAGTTATCGGTCAGGTATACCACGCGATCTGCGCAGGATAGCAGGGCCTCTGTGTCATCGATGGCAAGACCCTTATCAAACTCCTGGAGGAAAAATGAACGGAAATCGTCCGATACTGTGTGGCACTCCACCGCATAATCCAGGGTGTTGCCGATGATGCTGGCCAGCACTTTGTCACGGAAGGTTCGTAGCAAGGGACGTACGGAGACGCAGACCCCCAGAGCCGTTTCGTTATTGGCCCGCTTGAGATCCCGGTACGGGTCGGAGCTTCCCGAGAGGTGGTATGCCATCCGGTGGATCTCAGAAGCAATGAGAGGTGCCGGGACCGGGCGGGAACGGATCTCTTCCAGCTGCTGCCGGCAGCGGTCCACGATCGCGTTGATCGAGACCGGATCCTTCATAACCAGACCGCACTCGAACCGAACCCGGGAGAGAAGGCACTGAAAACAGTAGGGATCCATCCTCACGCGTATTACCCCCCGGAAAACCGAGTGAATGGGGCCACCGCGATTTGAACGCGGGTCAGAAGACCCCCAGTCTCCTAGGATGCCCAGGCTACCCTATGGCCCCTCAACACATGGGGAGGGAGACCATATCTAGGTTCGCATTCAATCGAACGGTCAGATCTGGATTTTCTTGAATTCTTCGATATTCTGGGTGAGCTGATCCAGCTCCACGTCCGTTATCTCCATTCGGCTGCTGAGCCGTTCCACCTCTCCGTTCAACTGCTTCATGCGGATGTGCATCAGATACATCATGAACAGTTCCAGAGCGATGACCACGGTAAGCAGAGGCAGGAGGATCGCTTCCAGGCTCATTTCTTTCCTCGGAAAAGGACCCGGGCAAACCGTTCAATGAATCCCTCTGCACTCGCGGTCTCTGCTTCGTCAAACCGGACGCCTGCCAGCTGCGATGCGATGCGTTTGAATGCACGGGCGGCATCCGAGGTGGGATACTTTACCACCACCGGGGTTTTGAATGCCGCCGCCCTCCGGATGTTCGCGTCTTCTGGGATCACCCCAATCAATTTGACTCCCAGGGATTTCTCCATCTTCTGCTGGATGAGATCGTTCTGATCGATGCCTCCGCGGTTGGCGATGGCTCCATAGACGTGACCACCGACCACCTCGGTAAGTATCTTCGTTTTCAAGGCATCGACAATGGAGGAGAGCTCGGGGTTGACCACGAGGATGACTTCGTCGGCGATGGCCAGCGGGATCACTCCGTCACGGCTGATGCCGGCGGGTGCATCGATGAGAAGAAAGTCGCACCGGCTGACCAGGTCTCGCATTACATCCCGCATCTTCTCCGGATTGGCCTGCTGGAACCCTTGAAGGGAGAGTCCGCTCGGAACCACTTTTACCCCATAGGGACCTTCGTAAATTGCCTCGTTTATGCTCGCCTTGCCGGCAAGTACCTCATGGAGGGTGACAGGAACGTCTTCCAGACCCAGGATGAGACCCAGATTGGCCATCCCGATATCTGCATCCATGATATAGGTCTCTTTTCCCATCTGGGCAAGTGATGTACCGAGATTGACGGTAACGGTTGTTTTACCGGTACCCCCTTTTCCTGATGCTATAGTGTATGCCCTGATCATGGGGATCCTTCTATTGGACAAATTGTTGTACTGTTCATATATATTTTCCTATACTGCTCTCTCGATTATAACCAATAATTTAAAATTTTACTCACGTTTTCTTTCATAAATGTCAATCGTTCTCCTGCAATAGGTTCTTTGGTCCGGGCGATACCTATGAGTGTCCCGGCTTTGTGATCGATCTGCCATATTTTCACCGCCGGATCGCGATTTTCTTCCTTCTTGTTCATCATATAGCTGAACGTTGCGGCGTCTGCCTGGGCATTTGTATAATTCGATGCGACCACCAGGCCATCCCGGGTGGCGAGCGTGATTCCGTCCACACGGGCAAGCTCCGAGAGGGCACGAATGCTCTCTTCGATCGAATTGTGGCGTTTAAGAAGAACATCCATGTCTTTCGGAGAAACGGGTGCCGTGAATTCGGGTTTTTGGGGACGGGGTATCGGTTCGACGGGACGGGACTGCAAGGCCGCCAGACGGTTCTTCAGAGTCTGGAGATTTCTCATGGTCATTACCTGCAGTACCAGGCTCACCGCGAGAACGAACGCCATGGCACCGAGAAGTGTGAGAAGGGTCAGATCATCCATAGTCCTGCCTCTGTATCTTAGCTATCCCCCAGGTGATCGAGATTCAAATCGCGAGCAATAGATTCTGCATTTATCCGAAATTTTCCACTCATCTTGGCCAGATCCATTCGATCCAGTGCCTCCAGATCTCCATCCAGCAGATGTTCCACCTCGCCCTCGCTGAAGGTCCGCCGGGGAGCCCGTGGAGCGGAGGAATCCCTTGCAGGTCTGACTCCTCGTTCTATCGGAACGACAACCGTTTCCTGGATGGATGGAATATCCCTAGCGCGGTCTTTTTTACCGAACACCACGACAGATCCCGTCTCCAGGTTTGTCCGGCAGGATTTATTGAATTCCTTGGCGAGTCCCATCTGGGATTCGTTCAGGAGGGTCAGCTCCGCGTCCACCGGCTTGTCACCCATCCCCTCCATCCGTTCCAGGGCCGCCTTGCCTTGTATTTCCTGATACGCCGCAAGTACCGTCTTCCCCGACTCCAGGACCAGGGAGGCACCTCCATCCCGGAATGATACCAGAATGCTACCCGTAAAGTGCAGGGCGGATGCCTCATCCAGCAGTGAACGAACGGTCACGTGCTTCTTAATGGAATGAAATGTTCCCCGCGGAAGTTGCATTGTACTACTTAAGGTTTCCCAATTTTATAATATTATTGTTTTCTTTTATTATTGGAAATGAAAATATTATTATCTGTAAAACTAACCTAACCATCATGGAAGTGTGGACGGGTGATAAAAGAATAATTTTATATGACCATACGGTAGAGTTTAAAATGTCGGAGTAAAAGACCGATGGCGACAACGCTAAACGATACGATCCGTGATGCGGTAGCAGAGATCCGGGCGACCCGGGGGGTTGTGGAATGTGCGGTGGTTTCACGAGACGGTACGGTGATCAGTAACCATCTACGGAGCGATGTTTCTGCCCCCGCATTTGCGGCGATCAGCGCCACCATGCTAGCCTCCGCAGAGGCAGCGACCAATCTGCTCTCGCTTCCCGAACCCTCTCACCTCGTGGCCTATTCCCAGGACGCTCATCTTCTGGTAATGGGTGCGGGATCGCAGATGCTGGTGAGCGCCACAGTCGATAAACGAACAGATATTTCCCCCGTATTTGAGCGTCTCTCGAAGATCGCCTCAAAGATGGGTGGAGAGGTGATACTATGAACACTATACTGGTTGTCGATGACAGCCCATTCATCGTCGATGTATTTATCAATATGCTGGAGCGGGGGGGGTATCGCGCCATTGCTTCCTACAGCGGTCAGGAATGCCTCGATATCCTCAAAGAAGTCACGCCGGATCTTATCCTACTGGATATCATGATGGAACCTATGGATGGCTGGGAGACTCTGGAACATATCAAGAATAACCCGGATACCAAAGAGATTCCGGTCCTCATGCTTACCGCGAAACAGCTCACTTCAGAAGAAGCACAGGAATACGGCATGTATATCGAGGACTACGTGCTCAAACCCATCACCCATCGGGAACTGTACGATACCATAGAACATGTACTCAAGCGGCGGACCAATATCAGCGTCGATGTGGAAGAAGCCAAGAAAGCGGGATTCGACCAGAGGATGATAGAAGAGTATGCCCGCCTGAGCAAGAGTGTGGATGTGAACAAAAGGCTGCTAAAGATCCTCGAGACCACTTACAACATTCACGATTCAAAGGTGGCACTGAGTGAAAAGATCTCGACCGCGATCAAGAGCATGGGCACCAGCATCAAGTTCCAGGAAGAACGCCTTCAGCACATCCGCGGAGAACTCTCCAAGACGATGGAGTTCAGAGAACCTCCCCGCCAGACATAACCTTTTTTGAAATCTTCAAAGACTTATTCAACCTCGCAAGATTTTTCAGAAGCAGTCATTTTCTTGCCGGATCCCGAGTGTGGGGTGGATCCATCGTCAAAACCAATTACTGAACCGTAGGAAAAGGGTGTAACGCGGCGATTTACGGTCTTACCCCGTCTCTCCTTCTTCCTTTCCGATCAGCACGATTGCCGCCGTGAGCACCGCGATAACGGCAACGGTGGTGAGCAGGTCGATCACCCCCACCTGTTCCACCCCATAGACCAGAATTCGCCGGATCATCGCCGTAAGCCCGGCAAAGAGAATCGGACGCACCTGAACCCGATGGGTGCGGAAATAGATCACCACGGTTTCCAGCAATTCGAGTATGATGATGGAGAGAAGGATGGTGTGAAGGACCGCGAGGATTCCCTCGCTCAGGGGTACTCCGGAGAGGATGGAGACGAGCTGTTGGAATACCCCATAAAACGACAGCCCTACCAGAATGACCAGAATTATGGCGATGATCAGGTATATCAGAGTCGTGATCGAAGATAGGAAATCGATCGCCCGGTTCATCAGCGGGAATCGGTCCGGGTCAGGAGGCATCGTATTCATCATTCCTACCGTTTAATGCGGAAGGCGTCTCGTCCTGAGATGGGACAGATCGAAACGCGTTAGTCTTTGAGGATTCAGAAAATAAACGTAGGATAAGAATATTTAAATACTTTTCGCGCGTTGTAATAATGCCACATAGAGAGAGGGGAGGGGCTCGTAGCTCAGCTAGGTAGAGCGCCTGGCTTTTAACCAGGTGGTCGAGGGTTCAAATCCCCCCGAGCCCGCTGCCACAGGGGTAGAATCTGTGGTGTGTTACCGGTGATGCATCTGAAAGTTCGTTTCTTTGAATCCGGAGGTTGGGTGAGAGCGTGAGCACCATCAATGTATTGGATCACGTGATGGTCCCAGAACATAAAATCATGAGCGAGGAGGAAGTGCAGACACTCTTCGCCCGTTACCATCTTACGAGTGACCAGTTGCCAAAAATTTTCCATGACGATCCTGCAGCAAAAGCCATCAAAGCGAAGCTCGGGGATGTGATACGCATCGTTCGTTACAGCCAGACTGCGGGGATAGCCGAATCGTACCGTCTTGTGGTCAAAAGGCCAAAGAAATAAATTTCAAAACATTTCAGGGGGCGATAGATTGCTGGATAGATCTGTTCTGTCTAGGGCATATTTTTCTCGTTCACATGTAGCGAGACATCAGCTGGATTCGTTCAACAATTTTCTCCAGCACAATTTACAGAGAGTGGTGAACGAACAGAAGATCATTGAAACGGATATCGAAAGCCGAGGGAAGAGCAACCAGCCGGTCTGGGTGGAGCTCGGTAAGATCGAGGTAAAAAAGCCGATGGTCCGGGAAGCGGACGGATCCCAGGGGGATCTGTTTCCCGCCGAAGCACGACTGCGGAACCTCACCTACGCCGCCCCCATCCAGCTGGAGATGACCCTGGTGCAGGGAGGGGAGCGGCACGAACCGGTGATCGCGATTATCGGACAACTCCCCATCATGGTAGGATCCATGTCCTGCAACCTGTATGGGCTCTCCGACGATGAGCGGGTGGAGCACGGGGAAGACCCCCTGGATCCGGGCAGCTATTTCATCATTAACGGAACCGAGCGGGTCCTGATGACTCTCGAAGATCTTGCCTCGAACAAGATCATGACCGAGTTCACCGAACGGTATAATGAGCGTATCTACGTGGCCAAGGTCTTTTCCCAGTATCGCGGATACCGGGCGCTCATCGTGGTCGAACGGAACAAGAAGAACCTCCTGGAGGTCTCCTTCCCCTCCGTCGCCGGTCACCTCCGCTTTGTCGACCTGATGCGGGCCCTGGGCCTGGTCACCGATGAGGAGATCGTGAACGCGGTCTCCACGGACGTCGACATCCTCACCTTCATGATGCAGAACCTGGAGGAGAGTGCGGAATGTGACTCTGTCGAAGCCGGAATCATGTATGTGGGCAGAAAACTGGCACCCAACCAGACCCGCGATTACCAGAGGAAGCGAGCAGAGTTTGTGCTGGACAACTACCTGCTGCCACACTTGAACTACCTGATGCCCCCGGGACTGAAAGAAGGGGATGCGGAGTATGAAGACACGGTGCGCAGCGTACGGCTGGCCAAAGCCCATTTCCTGGGGAGGATGGCCGAGGCCTGTTTCGATCTGGTACTGGACAAACGCCGCATCGACGACAAAGATCATTACTCTAACAAGCGCCTGAAACTGGCCGGCGACCTGATGGAGGACCTGTTCCGCATCTCCCTGAACCGGCTTACCCGGGATATTAAGTACCAGCTGGAGCGGGCGAGCATGCGCCATCGCGACCTATCCATCGGAACTGCGGTCCGGGCGGACGTGCTCACCGAGAGACTGTTACATCCCCTCGCCACCGGTAACTGGGTGGGGGGACGGACCGGAGTGTCTCAGCTGCTGGACCGGGTCGATCACATGTCGGTTCTCTCCCATCTGCGCCGGGTGATCTCGCCCCTGTCCCGGTCACAGCCCCACTTCGAAGCACGGGATCTCCATCCCACGCAGTGGGGACGGATCTGCCCCAGTGAGACCCCGGAAGGGCCGAATTGTGGTCTGGTGAAGAACTTCGCCCAGATGGTGGAGATCAGCAAGGGTGTGGATGATGATCTGGAAATGAAACGGATCCTGTATACGCTGGGTGTAGAGCCGCTGCGAGGGGAAATAGAATGAAAAAGTCACGGGTATTTGTGGACGGCGCCTTCATCGGGCTGGTGGACAATGTCCCTGGCGCGGAAGGTACTCCCTCACGGGCCAAACAGCTCGTTTCTTCCCTGCGGGGAATGCGCAGGCGGAGAGAGATTCCCTCCGAAATCAACGTCTCCTACAAGGAATACAACGGAGACATCATCATCAACACCGACCGTGGTCGGGCACGACGCCCCCTGATCGTGCTCGAAAATGGAAAACCCCTGATCACGGATGAAGACATCGAACGTCTGAAAAGCGAAGAGATCGATTTCAACCACCTGGTCGAACGCGGGCTGGTCGAATTCATCGATGCCGAGGAGGAGGAGGATCTCTATATCGCCATGATCCCGGAGGACATCACCCCGGAACACACCCATCTGGAGATCGATCCCTCCCTGGTGCTGGGGATCGCGGCCGCCCATGTGCCGTTCCCCGAGCACAACGCAAGCCCGCGGGTCACCATGGGGGCCGGGATGGTGAAACAGGCCCTGGGTTTCGCCGCGGCCAACATGAAACTGCGTCCGGATACGCGGGGACATCTGCTGCACTATGTGCAGAAACCGCTCGTACACACCCAGACGTCGGATGCCATCGGTTCCGACGATCGTGCGGCGGGACAGAACTTCGTGGTCGCCATCCTGAGCTTTGAAGGTTATAACATCGAAGATGCCCTGATCTTCAACAAGGGGTCGATTGACCGGGGGCTGGGTCGTTCTCATTTCTTCCGCACCTATGAGGGTGA
>JBAIXL010000182.1:0-13715 GCA_037916685.1 Methanolinea tarda | reverse complement strand
AAAAATCTTCTGTCGTAAAAATATATCAATGATTCTTTGTCGGTTGAGGTTGCCTGAAGACATCAAATTGCGGTGCCTTTCTGGAAGAAAAGATGTTCGGATCCGGTACTTACTCTTTCTCCTTCTTTCGGGGAGGAAGATTGATCATCTGCCAGTACATGCCCAGGTCGCGGATCACGGTGGCAAACTGATCGAAGTTCACCGGTTTTACGATGTAGCTGTTCACGCCCAGATTATAGCTCTCCACGATATCCCGTTCCTCGCTAGAAGAGGTGAGGACCACCACGGGAATGGTCTTCGTTGCCGGATCACCTTTCAGTCTGCGCAGTACTTCGATTCCGTCCACCTTGGGCAGCTTGAGATCGAGCAGGATCACCCGAGGTCGCTGGTTCTTCTCGAAAATATAATTGAGTGCTTCCTCTCCATCCCAGGCCACGTGAACTCGATCGCTCAAGTTGCACCACTGGAAGACATGAAGGATAAGCTCCACGTCATTCGGATTATCTTCTACCAGAAGTATCTCGGACCCGGCAGATCGCTCATTCATTACTCAACCCTCATCCAGCGTAAAGAAAAAGGTTGTGCCTTTTTCCGGCTCGGACTCCACCCAGATCCTTCCCCCGTGTCTCTGGATAATCCGCTGCACAATTGCCAGTCCCACGCCGGTTCCTTCATACTCACGGGCAGAATGAAGACGCTGGAAGACCTGGAAAAGTTTGTCTACGTATTTCATATCAAAACCCACTCCATTGTCCCGCACAAAATACACGGTCCTATCCCCCTCGGATTGGGATCCGGCCAGTATGACAGCATGATCCTTCTGACGCGTAAACTTCAGAGCATTGGACAGGAGGTTGTAGTAGACCCGCCGTAACATAGAAGTGTCCGCGTTGCATGGAGGCATGTTCTCGATGGTGACTTCCACCGCCCGACCTTTCATCTCTTCCCCTAGATCGGCCAGGGCTTCCCGGGCAACCGTGGCCGGATCCTGCAGAGTGCGTTTGAGACCGACTCTTCCCATGCGGGAAAAATTCAACAATGCGTCGATGAGCAGGGCCATCTGCTGAGCGCTCCTGCGCACCAGTTGCAGATATCGATGCTCATCGGAGGTCAGCTGATCGGAGTGCTCGTCAAGCAGAATTCGAGAAAATCCATCGATGGATCGCAAGGGGGCACGGAGATCATGCGAGACAGAGTAACTGAATGATTCCAGTTCACGATTCGCCGCCTCCAGTTCTGATGTTCGGGCCGCAACCCTCTGCTCCAGTTCGCCATACAGTTTCTTCAGGTCCTCCTCTGCCTGCACCCGGGAAGTGATGTCTCTCCCCACCGATTGATACTCGATCAGATGGTTCTCTGCATCAAAAATCGCCCGGTCGTTCCACTGCTGCCAGCGGATCTCGCCATCGGGCATGACAATACGATGCTCGATGGTGGCGGAGGGTGTATCCGGTGTCAGCGATGCGAAATGTGCCTGAATCTTCTGCTGGTCTTCGGTAGGGATATTCGGGGAGAATTGTTTTCCCATGATATCTGAACACGCAAGCCCGAAATATCGACAATATGCCTCATTTACAAAGATATGGGTGCGGTCGGGTCTGAAGCGGGTGATAAACTCATTCTGGCTCTCCACCACGGCCCGGTAGCGCTCCTCCTGATGGCGCAGATTCGCCTCACTCCTCTGAAGACTCTCGATGGTTCCCTTCAACTGCTCAACCATGGCATTGATACTCTGTTCAAGCTCATCGAATTCCGAACCCATGGTAGAAGAGATGCCGTGGTCGAGATCCCCTTTAGCGATCGCGTCCACATCCTGAACGATGTTACTGATAGGCCGAGTGAGCCGCTTGGACAGGTAAAAAGCGAACAGGGACGCAAGGAGAAGGGCAAGAGCCGCGACCAGCAGATGGAACAGGATCAGGTTCATCATTGCGGATTGAATAATCGTGGTATCATAGGTAAGTTCCAGAATGAGGCTCATATCTGCGGCATAATCCGGGTCTGTCAGGTCGATGAAGAGATATTTGACCGTGGTCCCATCCTGCGAGGGGAGCACCACGCTGGTCCTCTGAGCCAGGACCGAGGCCAGAATGGAAGAAAGATTTTCATCCGGTACGTAGCTGCGATTACCGACCAGTCGTTTTGCCGTGGTGAAGATGCGGACGTCTTTCAGGTACGGGTTGAACTGCTGTATCTCCTTGACCACGTCGCAATACTTAAGCTGGCTTCGTTCGCGGTAGAACACGCTTTCCGTGAGCCCGAGTTCCAGCACATACTGATGATCGGGGGTGGGCATGTAGGCGTATTTGCGCAGATTGCCGGTGGTCGCCTCCTGAACCACCCGGTCGGGGAAAAAACCTTCGGAAAGCCGGATGCGGGTGAGATAGTCATAAAAATACGGGATGGTGGTTTTGAAGTCCAGGCCCCGGTCCGGTTCGAAGGTGGTGTATTCCACCACTCCTGACGCATTGATCACGTATAGGTCCATGGTGGAGGAAGGAGCCGGTTCGTCGCCGGCGTGATCTCCTCCCGAAGAGATATGGGACGCAAGCCGGTTCACGATGGTCTGCTGGATCTCCCTTTTCACCGCCGTAAGATTCATGCGAGACGGATCCTGATTCGCGCGGTTATATTCGTTCAAAAAGAGAATGAACGCCTGATCCATCTGGCGGTTAAGCGTATCATCAAACATCTTGAGGCCGGTATCGATGGATCGGAACGACGTATCCAGTTGATTCTCGGTCTGTTCACGGAGAACCCGTTCGTTCTCAGTCATTATAGTCTCCGTGTTTAGATAATCGACAATCGTAATCCCCACGACCAGAACCAGAGTCAGGATAAAAATGTACATCAGCAGGTAATATGAGAAAGGAAGTTTTGCAGATGCCGGCGAGGATTTAGCGGTCATACACTTCCCGACAAAACGCTGCCGAGGATACGGAAATATTGTACCGGCCCCCTAATAATACATCGTGCGGAAATCGTCGGTAAGATTAAGACATTTCAGGGAGAGATCCCTTTAACCTATGCGACCCGATCAGGATAAATTCGATAAAATAAAGCGGATATTAAAATCCAATCCGAAAGGTTGCACCATCATGGAACTCTCCCGGAAGCTGAATACCAACCGGAATTCGGTGGCAAAGTATCTGGAGATGCTTCTCGTCTCAGGTCAGGTGGAAGTTGAGACATTTGGGACCGCGAAGGTGTACGTTCTTTCCCAGAGAATCCCCATCTCGACCCTCCTCGATCTCACTTCTGAACTGATCGTGGTGCTGGACAGCGATCTGAAGATAGTCCAGACCAACGACAATTTTCTCAACTTTTTCGGTAAAGAGAGGAAAGATCTGGCCGGTACATCCCTTCTTGCTCACGATCTTCCCCCCATCACTCTTCTACCTCTTGAATCCATACTATGGGAGGTGTCCCAGAAGGGTGAGCTCATCAAAGAACTCTCCTTCCTGAAAGGTGGACGGGAATACTTCCTCCGCATCAAGTTTGTCCCCTCCGTTTTCGACCAGGGAGGAAGAGGGATTACCCTGCTGATCGAGGACGTGACCCTGCAGAAACGGTATGAACGGAATCTGCAGGTCAGTGAAGCGAGGTATCGCGCCGTAGTAGAGGACCAGACAGAACTGATCTGCCGGCGGCGGGCGATGGGCACCATCTCTTTCGTGAATGACGCGTTCTGCCGTTACTTTCACAAGAAAGGAGAAGAGCTGATCGGGAAAAAATTTGACCCCGCCCTTAGCGGACAGACAAGAGAGGAGATCCTCTCCCGGTTCATGGTTACTCCGGAAAATCCTGTGGTGACCTATGAACAGCAGGTGTATATCACCCCCGATGTTTCCCGCTTTCTTCTTTGGACCGAGCGGGCGCTCTTTGATGAGCAGGGATCGATCAGCGAATATCAGTCGGTAGGAACGGATATTACCGAAAGGAAGGAGGCGGAGCGGGAGCTTAGAATACGGGATATCGCCTTCTCTTCGTCCATCAACGGCATGGCCATTATCACACCAGAAGGCCGTTTCAGTTACGCAAACCAGGCTTTTCTGGACTCCATAAACGTCCAGAGAGAAGCCGTGATCGGGAAAACTTTCCAGGACCTCTTTGCGGATTATGTTGAGATTGTACCCGACCTGGAGTCGCTACAGGAAGAGATGGGGAACAAAGGCAGCTGGCTGGGTGAGGTGCGATTACGTAAGGAAGAAGGTCTCCCGTCCTACCTCCTGGTTTCCCTGAATCGAGTATACGACGAGAAAGGAGATTTCCTTTCTGTGTTTGTCTCTCTGGTTAATATCACAGACCAGAAGATGCTTGAGGAAGCCTTCAAGACCACGTATGAAAAACTGCAGGATACGATCGAATTCTTCCCGGATCCGACTTTCATCGTGGATCGGAGCAGAAAAGTCGTTGCCTGGAACCGGGCGATGGAATCCCTGACCGGGGTGAAAAAATCCGAGGTAGTGGGTAAATCCACCTACCAGAAAGCCTTCGCCTTTTATGGAAATGTACGCCCGGTTCTGGTGGATCTCATTGACATGCCTGTTCACGAGCTGGCCCAGAAATACCCGAACGTCCGTAGATTCGGTAATAACCTCTTTGTCGAGGCCTTTATCCCGACCCTGAAAAAGAACAAGGGAGCATTCATCTGGGGGAAAGCAACGATCCTGACGGATACCAAGAACAATCCCATCGGTGCGATTGAAATGGTTCGGGATATCACGGAATGGAAAAAGGCCGCTGAGGTGAAGCGAGACAAGTAGTATCTCACGACATCTCCACCCTTCCATGAACGGGAAGGCATGGAAAGTATTAGTACACGGGGATCAGGCCGGGACTCCTGCCGGTGATACTTTTGCCGCCCACAGGAGTGACCAGAAAGGTATTCTCGATCCCGACCATACCTACGTCCCGTATCCCCTTTTTCGGTTCCAGTGCAAGTATCATTCCCTCCTGTAGAGGTTCATCGAACCCCTCCGCGATCACCGGCATTTCGTCTACCACCAGACCGACCCCGTGTCCCAGGAATTTTACCCGCCGTTTGCCAAATCCCATGAAATTTTCCAGGAATTCGGGGCTCAATGCTTCCATGATCGTTTGATAGATGCGGGAGGGGCTATTTCCTGGCAGGAGGAGAGACGCAAGCTCGTTCTGAATCTCCACACACCGATTGTGGATTTCGATGACCTCTTCGGGCAGGGATTCTCCAAACATATAGGTCATCGTCTTATCGGTCTGATACCCCTCCACCCCACAGGCATTATCAATAAAGACCAGATCCCCACGGGAAAGGGTGCGTTCGCGACTTCCTAGGACCGGAACCCCCGGGCTCATGCCCATGCACCCTCCTGGTCCGTCAAAGTATGTCGGATATATCGAGCTGTCACCAAAGCCGATCTGTCCGACCACAATCTCGGTGTCAAACATGCCAAACCGTACGATCCCCTGGTGACCTTCCCGAACCATGACTGAAAACAGTTCCGCTCCAAATTCCGCTTCCGTTATGCCCTCACAGAGCATCGCCGGCACTCGATCTTCAAGCACCCTGCGGTGTATACTACCGGCCCGTTTCATTCGCTCCTGCTCATACGGGCTCTTGATCGAGCGGATATGAGCGATCACCGTATCGAGGGCACGGATGTCCTTCACCGGGAAATGTTTCTGGAAACGCCGTAGTAACGCTAGGGGAATGATCTCCGTCTCCACATGCAGGATATCAGGAACACGAACCTGTGTGGCCACGTCCCGGAAACCGATCATCGGTCGGATATCGGGAAAAAACGACTCATCGAGTGCCCGCTCATAACTTCGTCGCACCCAAAGTACCCCTTCATCTTCCCGGGGAATCAGGAGCAGGCCATCCTGTATGGTACCGGTGAAATAATAGAGGTTGATTTTATGGAACAGGACAGCCATCTCCCAGTCACGGTGACGTTCATCCATTTGTTCCCGAAAGCGTTTCATACGGTCGTGCAACTCGGTTCCGGGAACTTTTTGGGGCATGTAAAGAAATCTCGAGCCCATTGGTAACAAATATGACTGTTTACAAATCATCGATCCCTTCCTATGTCGGACACCGTAAAAAGCACCCATTCTCATTAAATGATCCCCTCAATCCGTTTCGTGATGGTGGGCCGGTCCTGATGGATAGAACTGGATGTATTCATTCTGGACGTTTCCGAAGGCTTAAAAACGTACACGAAAGGAGGAATGGATCGTAACCCCTCCCTGCTCTCTTTTGGATATCGTTCTCATAGATCCAGATTCCTTACCAAGAATCTGATGCAGGCTGGGTTGCTCCTCTTGGCTTGAGAGGGCTGATCTACTCCTCCCAGATTCCCGATCGATTGGATCACCAGGCGTGTGATCCTGCCCCCGTCAGAACGACCGAAAATAGGAAAGATCTATTGAGAAAACGAAGTAGTCTCTGTTCTCAATTTGAATCGTATCGGGTACGCGTTCACCATTTCTGACGTGATGATGGTACGAAACCCTACCTCCGCATCTATTTCTTTTGAAAAAAGACGATGCGAGGGGAGGGATTTGAACCCGCGAACCCCTTCGGGAGCAGATCTTGAGTCTGCCTCTTTTGACCAGGCTTAGATACCCTCGCGCCAGACAGCTATATGGGGGGTTTTCCGTATTAAGACTTGAGCCACGAATCGTCACGGGAACCGGAAGAAATGGAAATGCCCATTCTCCCTTCTGGCGAACCGGCAAATATCCATCACTGGTGTTTATATAGCCACTACGCCAGGTTCAACCGGTGAAGGAGTATGGGGCGGTTCTTCCGGGATGAGTACCCAGGCCAGGATGTACGCAATGATGCCGGTTCCCGTGAGCCCAACCAGGAGCCAGATGATCCGGATAAGGTTGGGATCCACCTCGAAGTATTCACCGATTCCTCCGCAGACCCCGGCGATGATCCGGTCCTTTTTGGATCGATATAGCCTTTTCACGTTCCCTGTATCCATATAGATAACACCACACATGGTAGGATAAACGATCCGGTTCGATGGGATCTCCACGGATGGGGTGGATACCTTTCCGGATGCACGAGTCCAGTCATCCTGTAAGGCGATCGCCCCCGAAGATCATCAGAAATCCGTCCGATCTCACATAAAGTCCGCCAGACCAAGCTGTTGTTCGGTTTCTTTCTCGAACGTAGACTGGATCGCAAGGTCGATCGCCTCGATCCGCTGGCGAGTGTACTCGCTGACGCGGAAATCTGAGCAGATCTGCCGGGAGATCTCGAGGTATTTCTTAACAGAGGCCTCGTGAACGGTGGGTATGATGTTGCCCCCGCATTTGAGACATTTTCCTGAGAGAGGAATGCGACGGTACTTCTGATTGCACTTGGAGCATCGCACCGACTGATTGGAGAAGGCCCGAAGGTTTCCCATCAGGTCAGGAATGAAGTGGGTGTTCAGCACGCGTTCAGCCACGTCATCAGCATCCACCGCTCGAATCATGCGGGCGATGCGAAGCATCTCGCTGAGCTTTTCCTGCATGGTCTCCATCTCCTGGTAGGTGGATTCGAGGGGCCCGGAGGAAATATCTCTTGTGTCATGGGTGAACCAGAACCCCTCCAACGCCCGCGGGGTTCCCAGGCGTCTCTCCACGCGATCGACGGATTTCTCAAGTTCTTTGGGATGGGCAAAGGTGAGGGCCTTCTCGTAGAGCTCCCGGGGATATCCCCGTCCAACATCGAGATTGTGACTCTCCTTATCGATCTCCATGGGATCGATCCTGCTAGTGATCACGAGCGGGGCATCCATGGTCCCTCCCCGGGTCTCCGGCAGATAGGAGCGGGAGAAGTTAATCAGGCAGTCCAACAACAGCATTACACAGTCTTCATCCCCGTCGCATTGCCCGGTGAAAATTCCATTGGCCTCCATGGTGTGATCCGTCTCTACGGTAACACAGTATACCGTGGGTTCGGTTGCCGGCAGTATCTCCCGTACCGCGATCCGTTCATTTATCGGAGTAGGGCCCGCAAAGACCGGGACACAGTCTCCCACCTTCACCTCCATCGCCATGATCTTCTTCAGGTAATTCAGATCCCAGACGAGCATGGCATGTTCCGGTGTCACCACGATAGATCGTTTCCGATCCGTCTCAAACCGAATCCAGGCCTGAGGAGATTTGTGGACAGATACCGAAGTGATGCGGCGCATACGGATGGCGCCCGAGCTATCAATGCTGCGGATGAAGAAGGATCTGCGGGGATCCGAATAGTACGTACCGACCCGGTCCAGGCCGGGGGCGCTGATATCGAAGTTTTCCAGGACAAACTGACGGATGGTCTGCTTTTTCCAGCTCTCCCCGTCATGCACCTCGATGCGGGTCTCTCCCTGAAAGCAGTTTCTTCGTTTGGCGGCATGAAAGAACGGGTGTGCATATCCGACATTTGCCCGGGAAAACCCGATCAGTCGCGCCAGAACCCCGGCACTGGTGTGGGGTGCGAGGCCGACCAAAAGATGACCGACAAGGTCTTCTCGCGTTTCCACATGATAAAAGGCAGGCAGACCATAAAACCGGTCCAGAAGCTCATCGATAAAGCGCCCTACTTTCAGGAGGTAATCCCCACACTTCTCCGAGATTAGGATGTCCTGAGGCCGTAATTCCAGCACCTGCAACGGATCGGTGAGAGGTCTGCCCTCGATATCCTCTAGGTATCCCATCGTCCGCAGCTTCTCCACGGTCGTTCCGATCTCCTGGGGACGGAAGTGCGTAAGAGGAAGATCGATCATGTCGTACCGGATCGTCCCGTCCTTGAAGACGAACAGCCCGTTCTTTGAGCGCAGGATGCCTTTCTCAATCGGTTCGGCGCAGCGTTCCCGCGACATGAGCAGCTTTACCCCTTTCACCAGCTGAACATTCGCATCTCGAATCCCGAGTCTCTCCAGGGCGGCCGCGTACTCCGCACGGACATTCAGCGTGATGCGTTGACTGCACACGGCGGGAGCATGGCAGCGGGGACATTGCTCACCTGGTATCTCCTGTTTACACCGGGGGCATCGAAAGACCGGAAGCGTATGACCTCCACATCTACAGGATGTGGTATAGGTGAGGGTTCCGCAACGTTCGCATCTTCTCTCACCGATCTCGATCTCAATAAAACCGGTATCGCTGTTTGCCACAACGGAATGAGTCTGGGCTTCCTGGAAGGACCGACGCGAACCTCCCGCGTTTCCGAGAGGAAACAGCGCATGTGGCGGGGGGCTCATCTCACGAGGTTTCGACTTCCCCGGTCTTCCCATCCGACCACCGATGCGGGTGCCACCCCGGGGGCGTACTGGAAATCCACTCAGATGGGTGATCAAGGTGATCGGATCCGCCGTGTCCGGCAGCGGGTTCCAGCATCCCCGTCGTTCCCTGTTCGCGGACAGGCCCAGACACCCGAGAAGGGTATATCCGGTGGGTATGTGTAGCTGATCGTCCCTCACCTGGTGGGGTACCAGGAGTTCTTCGAGAATCGCCTTTATAGCCGGGTCGAAGGGGATCTGGAGGACACCCTGGCAGAGGGTACCGCGCTCCACGATGAAATCGGCGAGAGCGATGATCTGGGGGACCGTGAGATCCTCCCATAAATAGGTGTACCTTGGATGCAAAGGTGCCCCCTCCAGGGCAAACCCAATCGCCTCCAGTTCATCCTCCGGGCGACGGGTTCCTCCCTCCTGGAGCCACCATTCTTCACAGTATCCGGCCGGAACCAGAGGATGATTGTTCTCCAGGAATTCCCCGTAACTGATGAGAATCTCCCCTACATCCAGGATCGCCTCTATATCCTCCGCATACCGGACCGCATCTTCCAGGGTATCGATGCGGAGGACATCCCCGTTCTTCAACCGCACCGTGGGACCCTCTATGGAATCTACGGGGGAAATTCCGGCCGCCTTTCCGGGACGCTCGATCTTCATCTGGGTTCCGACGGCAAGGAACTTGCCCAGAAGATGCATGGTGGCGGGGTTGAGGCCTGCCGCCGCCAGCCCGCAGTTACGGGACCGTCCATAGCGGAGACGAAAGCCCCCCTTTCGCATGGGGTGTGCAAAGACGGGTCTTCCCCCGATAATATCCCGTAAATACTTGTCCCTCGGTCGAATGCCCCCACTCTCTTCCGGGCCTTTTGCCGCGCCGGTGAGCTCCCCCAGCCAGTCCCAGCCGTCGATCCCAAGCTTCTTCACATGCTTCTGGACTTTGGGTGCCTTCTGGGCGATGCCCTCCGCGATGACGAGGGCCATACCGCCGCGAATGGAATTTGTCTCTATCCTCTCCAGATTACGATACCCGCTCACCTCCTCATCCTCGGTCGCTTCCCCGTCCACACAGACCGGGCAGTGGGAGACGATAAGCCGAATCTCCTTCTCGCTGGGAAGATACTGGAGATTGTGGCGGCTGTTGTACTGGCGGATCTCTTCGATATATCGTTCGATCTCGTCCTGTCTCGGTTTATACGCACCTATACCGAGTGACCGGCGGACAAAATCGCCTACCAGGACAGAGAGTGCCTGCGCTGTCCCCCCTGCACTTCGAATGGGTCCTGCATAATAGATGCGAAGATACCCACTCCCGTCATCGTTTTTCCCGATGCCCACCTTGGCAATTCCTTCTGTCGGGGCCGCCACCACGCCTTCGGTGAGTATGGCCATCGCGGTCCGGATCGCATGATCCAGTATCTTTTCCCGATCCTCCTCCCCAAAGCGACGGTTCACGAAATCTTCACTGATGGTCAGGGATGCCTCCTCCCGGGACATCCTTGCCTCCCGTTCGCGAATCGCCACGGCCACCCCGGGGATCATCAGAAGTGCCTCGACTCGTCCGGCGAGATCGGTGGCCAGCGGCACTTCGACGTCCCGCTGAGGATCCTTTCCCCTCTCCCGGGCTTCTTTCGCCGTTTTAATCGCTTCCCGGAGATAGGCATCGAGTCCGGAAAAGTAATCCTGCATCGACGGCGAAAGCTCCATACCACTCAGATGGACACAGGATGATTTAACCTGATAGGATTCCAGAGCGAAACTAATCGCTCGGAGAGGGTTCCTCCCTGGGTTCGATCCCGATGCGAAGAAGTGTGTACTGGGCGCACCGGCCGAGGATCCCCTCATCCGCTCTTGCCGCTTTCAGCGCGTCCATCGCCGGGGCACCGATACGGCAGAGGATCATCGTGCCGTACCTCCGGATCTCCGGGTCTTCATCTCCCAGGAGCGAGATCGCCTCTCCGATGGGGGGCTCCCTCATCTCCGCCAGCGAAGCGGCCAGGTACCGGCGTACCTCATCCCGGGATTGCTTCTTCAGGGCATCAAGGACCGGTCCCACCGCGGGCGTTCCAATCCTGGCGAGGGCACGAGCCGCATACCATTTCGGTTCTGTATCCGTTTCGTCCGACAGGAACTGAATGAGGTGGGGAACCGCATCCCCTTTCTCTCGTACCAGAGCGTCTTCTGCCGCGTGACGGACCGGCAGATCGGAACTGTGGAGATCGGCGAGCAACTTCAGAATTCGTGTCTTCCCGGTCATGTTTTTCCCTTCTGCTTGATGGTTTTTCCATCCACGGTTCTTTCCTGTAAGTCTTCCGGTGCTCCTTTTCCAAACCACAGCACCCGCTGCGGGAAGGGAATCTCGATTCCTGCCTCGTCGAAAATGGACTTGATCTTCCATAACAGATCCATCTTCACCGAGAACCATTCTGACGTGGGAGCCCAAAAGTACGCGGTCAGGTTTACCGAGCTGTCTCCCAGAGATTCTACATAGATCTGAGGAGCCGGGTTTTTCAGCACAAAGGGGTGCGCATCCAGGATATCGCCCAGAAGGTGGATCGCACGGTTGGCATCGTCTTTATAGGATATGCCGATCGAATACTGGATCCTTCGGGCCACATCCACGTCATAGTTAGAGATGATATTGGTAAACACCTTCTCGTTCGGAAGACGGACATAGATTCCGTCATACGACCGCACGATGGTGGAGAAGAAATGAATGTCTTCCACATACCCTTCCACCCCTTCAATGGCGATCTGGTCCCCGATTTTGATGGGGCGTTCGATGATCAGGAAGATCCCTGAAACCAGGTTTGCCACCACACTCTGACTGGCGAACCCGATGACGATTCCGGCAAATCCTCCGGCGACGAGTAATCCCGTAAGATTGATGCTCAGCAGGGGGAGGACGGAGAATATGGCGATAATAATGATGGAATACCGCACGACCTTTAGCAGGATCTCGAGCTCATTTTTGTGTAATTTATCGCTCAGGGCTTTCTTCAGGTTGATGTGGATAAGCTGAGTGATGATGAGGGCGGCACCCAGGACGATGGCCACAAATACCAGATTCCAGAGGGTGACATTGTCATATACGACGGTGTCCAGAATCACGAATATCCGGCCTCCATCAAAAAGACATTTACTTCCACCCCGCTCAGCTGAACGATCGTACGTCCCCCTACCAGGGGGATTTTCTGGGCTTCCGAAAGTTCGATCGACTTCTCCATTCCTTCACGGTAGATGGATCCGGAAAACGAGGTTTCGGCAACCTTTGAAGCCAGGATCGTCATCTGTGCATCCATGGCTACCTGTTCCCAGTCGAAAAATAGGACCATGCCGTGTGCCTCAAAGACCGCACGGGATACGGTGGCGAAATCCTTCGTGGAATTTTCTATCTCCAGCCGTAGTACTCCCTCCCTCTTTCTATCCGGCGAAGGCGGCTCGGAGTATACCCGGCTCTTGTGCCACCGGGTGATGACACCGGTTTTGGGGGTTCCGTAAAGAGAATATTTGGAGGGAAGGAGCGAGAACGTATCGATCACCTCCGTCACCGAACCCGACTCAAGAAATACACCGACTTCTACAGGAAAGGTGAGAAACAGGGTTTTCCTTGAAGAAGGCCCCAGCACAATGGGATCGAAAGCGACCTCGAGGAATAAAGAGAGCCGTTTTGGCACGGTGATGGGTTCTACCGGATGAATTACGATCTTTGCCTCATCAGGTCCCGGCCCCAGAACCACTTCCTGAACGGATTTTCCCTCCTGTGTACGGCGATAAATATAGAGCCCGTCCCTCCGTTCCACACCCAGTTTCAGGGAACCCTCCCCGATCGACAGGGTGTAATCGTATCTCCCAAACACACCCTACGTTTGGGAGAGGATACGTTAAATTATTTGGATATCGGTCCAGGAATCCTCTTAAGTCGCCTGATGGCTCGCTCTGCCTCCTCGCGAACCGTTTCATCTGAATCGGAGGTGGATGATCGAAGCAGGGCATCGAGGACCCGGACATCGCCGAGGCGTCCGAGAGTCCGGACTGCCAGCACTCGCAGTCCCGAATCGTTTGACCCTGTAAGGACGTCCACCAGAAGGGGTGCCGACCGAAGCCCCTGATCGAGAAAGGCCTCCTCCAGTGATGAAACGAGGGACTCTTCCATGGAATGCTCCCGCAGGATGTTGCCGAGCATCGAAAGCCCCGGATCACCCATTCGTCCGAACGCCCGTATCACACCTTCATTCAACTGGATCTCTCCTTTTTTAACTGCTTGATAGAGGTATTGAAATGCGGGCTCTCCAAAGCCGGAGAGTGCCACCACCGCCCTGCCTCTCACGTACGGATCCGGGTCGGACAGCACTCCTGTTAGGGCGGGTATCGCCCCTTCCTGCCCGGTGTCCCCGAGCGCAAGGGCTGCACGCCATCGGACATCGGTAGCCGGATCCTCCAGCGCAGATA
>JBAIXL010000181.1:0-3352 GCA_037916685.1 Methanolinea tarda | reverse complement strand
CCATTGTCAACACAGAGAAAGGGATCGGGGCGGAAGTTCCGTCGGGGGTCAGGCTGATCACCATCGATGCCACCCGTATTGCCCTCGAAACGCTGGGCATCCCCATTACCAATACGGCGCTGCTGGGCGCGTTTGCGGCCGCGAGCGGGGAGATCACCTTTGATGCCTTGAAGAACGCTCTCCGTCACCGGTTCAAGGGAGATATGGCAGAGAAGAATATCCAGGCGGCCAAGAAAGCCTACGAGCTCGTCCAGGGAGGGACCTGATATGGCCAATTCTATAGGTTGTACAGGATGTCCGGGCCGATCGAGGGAGAACCGCACCGGATCCTGGAGGGTCTTTCGGCCGGTATTCAAGCATAGCAAATGTACCAAGTGCGGGATCTGCTCGCTGATCTGCCCGGAAGGGTGTATCCAGGTCGGAGCGGATGAGTATTACTATCCCGATAGCGCCTATTGCAAGGGATGCGGTATGTGCGCCAAGGAATGTCCGGCAGAGGACATCGAGATGATAAAGGAGGAGAAGTAAATGCGGCAGATCATCGAGGGATCGCACGCGGTCGCCGAGGCCGTGCGACTCTGCCGCCCACAGGTAGTCGCGGCCTACCCTATCACGCCTCAGACTCACATCGTGGAGCGTCTGGCAGAGATGGTGGCGGACGGAGATTTGAATGGCGAATACATCACTGTTGAGAGCGAATTTTCCGCACTTTCTGCCTGTCTGGGCGCATCAGCCGCAGGATCCCGAGTCTATTCGGCAACGACGTCCCAGGGGCTTGCTCTCATGTTTGAGGTGTGTTTCAATGTGGCAGGCATGCGGCTTCCAATCCTGATGACCATCGCGAACCGTTCCCTCTCCGCCCCGTTATCCATCTGGAACGACCAGCAGGATTCGATATCCCTGCGGGATTCCGGATGGCTTCAGTTCTACGCCGAAGACAACCAGGAAGCCATGGATCTCCACTTCATTGCCTATAAGGTCATGGAAGATCACCGGATCCTTCTTCCCGCGTTCGTCTGTTTTGATGGATTTATCCTCACCCATACCTTTGAGCCAGTGGATGTCCCCACCCAGAATGAGATCGATGCCTTCCTGCCGCCCCTGACCCCCTACCAGAAACTGGATGCCGAGAAACCCCTCTCATTCGGGATGTATGCAACTCCCGAGTATTATATGGAGTTCCGGCATGCCATCGACGAGGCGATGCGCCGTTCCAAGGACGTGATTCAGAACGTGGGAACGGAATTTTCCGAGCGGTTCGGGCGTGATTATGCCCCCCTGGTCGAGGAATACCGCATGGATGACGCCGATACCGCGGTGGTGGCAATGGGATCCGTCTGCGGGACCATCAAGGATTCTATCGATGAGATGAGGGAGAGAGGTAAACGGGTGGGCCTGCTCAAGATCCGCACCTATCGCCCCTTCCCCATCGAAGAGGTGAGCAAGGCTCTTGGGGGGGTTCCTACGGTCGCGGTCATGGACAAGAACATTTCGCTCGGCTCCCGGGGAGCGGTGGGACTGGAGGTCAAGGATGCCCTGTTCGGATCCGGAATCAAGGTGCTTGATTATATCGTCGGACTTGGAGGAAGAGATATCCGCAAGAAGGACGTGGCAAGTATCGTGGATCTGGCAGAGAAAGGAACGGGAGATATGTTTTACGGGCTTCGTGAAGGGGTGATATAGATGGTCGAACGGGATATCGAACTGCTGGAATGCGGCCACCGCGCCTGCGCCGGATGTGGACTGGCCATCGGAGCGCGGTTGATGCTGAAGGCGGTGGGCAGAAATGTGATCATTTCCTCCGCCACCGGATGCATGGAGGTCTTTTCCACCCCGTATCCGGAGACGGCATGGAAAGTTCCCTGGATTCATTCCCTGTTTGAGAATGCGGCGGCGGTCGCGTCGGGAGTCGAGGCGTCCCTGCGCAGGCAGGGAAGATCCGAGAAAGTGGTGGTGATCGGAGGAGACGGCGCAACGTTCGATATCGGAATCCAGTGCATCAGCGGCGCATTCGAACGGGGACATGATCTCACCTACATCTGCTATGACAACGAAGCCTACATGAATACCGGGATCCAGCGCTCCGGCGCCACGCCCTACGACGCCAGCACCACCACCAGTCCGGCCGGAAAGCACTCATTCGGGAATACCCGCCCCAAGAAAGACCTTCCCTCCATCCTGGCCGCTCATGGGGCTCCCTATGTGGCCACGGCGACCATCGCCTATCCCATGGACATGATGAAGAAGATCGAGAAGGCGGTGGCCACAAAAGGACCATGTTATGTCCAGGTGCATGCTCCCTGCGCCACCGGATGGGGATTTGAGTCCGATCAGACCATGACGATTGGAAAGCTGGCGGTGGACACGGGACTCTGGGTAAATTATGAGATGGTGAATGGTGAGGTGACCCGAGCGAAGAAAGTCGTGCGGAAACCCGTGGAGGAGTATCTGATCCTGCAGAAGCGGTTCCGTCACCTCTTCCGTCCCACCCGACAGGATCAGGAGATCGCCAAGATCCAGGCCTTCGCGGACCGGAACGCGGAACGGTTCAATCTGGACATCAAGAAAAAATAACCTTTTTTGCGAAGTATGGTGCGGGCATGCCCGCGGTATTCGCAGGTTGTTGATTTCCTTCCCTTGGCAGATATGTTTCAGGAACGGTGCGGGATATCTATTCCTGCCTCTTCCGCATCACGAGAAAAGGAAACAGTAATACCACTGCGATAACTGCCCAGAAAGTGAAAAACGTCGAGAGCAGGGTTTCCCGGAAGGGATCATACATCCGTATCTCAAACATCTGCGTGGCGTTCCAGGATAGAAGGATCCCGTCCGGTTCTTCGGTGATATTTGCATCGGGATTCACCACACCCAGGAAGGGATTCCGCACATCGAGACCCTTTGGTAGATGTACCAGAACAGAGGAAGGTGTCCCAAAATCGACCACCAACTGGTTATTGTGGATCGCTCCGTCGAAAGAGAGGATGTAATCGCCCGGGTCAAAGGTGATCTGATTAGGAGGGATCTGGGTAAAGGGACAGGGACTACACGTTCCGTTCTGGCTCTGCAGCGTCATATTGGATACCGCCAGCGGCATGCGTTCTCCGAGGAGTCCCAGATCCCACCAGGAGTACTCGCTCGCGTTCTTCAGGATGTAGGCCGAATGATAAGAGGAGGCGTTCTCTGCCACCCAGTACTCTGCCTCGATCGCTCCTGCCGGGTCGCAGATCACAAGGATAAGGCAGAGAGCAAGGAGGGCAGGTCCGCATCGATCTCGCGAGGGGGCTTGCACTGTCGAACCACCGTTTCCGGATCCTTCAGGAGGTGGCCGGTGACGACGCAAACGATGCGTTCC
>JBAIXL010000180.1:0-4564 GCA_037916685.1 Methanolinea tarda | reverse complement strand
TATAACCCGGGCACCAGCCCGACCACCGGGGCACCGGCAAAGTCACTCACCGTGACCCCTACGAACTTCTACGTGAATCCGGCAGAGTTCGTGGGCTACACCGGCGCCTGGTATATTGGCCCAAATACCGGTACGGTGGCGTTATACGTGGCGGATCCCTCCATCCGTATTCGGATATATGACGTTCAGACCGGCCGGGACGCGACCGGGCTAAAGATCGTGGCCGGGGAAGAGATGCAGTTCCGAATCGACAACAATCTCTACCTTATGGATCAACGGTTTGATGTGCTGGGAGCGCCGGTGACCATCCATGTACGGGACCCGAATGGTGTGGAATACACCAGTCTTCTCAACAAGAGCGGTCTTCCTACCTCGCTGGAAAATATTCCGGTGAGCAGCTCCGCTTTCTACACCGGCCCCGTCTGGTACATCAACGCACCCTACATTACTGGGATCTATGACATCTGGGCGGTGTGCAATGCCAACCACATGCGGGACAATTACCCGGTGCCGGGCAAGACCATCACTCCCGTGCTGGAGCAGCCTATCGGAGAAGGTGGGGTAACCATTACCGTGACTACGCCGACCTCCACCACGACACCCACCTCCACCACATCGGTCCCCACGACCACCACGCCGATTCCCACGACCACCACCGCCGTTCCGACGTCCCCTCCGCCCACCACCACTCCCCCTGCGACCACATCGGTGCCTCCTACGACCACTCCCGGCTTCGGCATCCTGGGAGCGATCTCTGCGGGTATCCTTGCCTTCGCGGCTCTGCGGAGATCCCGCTAATTCTTTTTTTCCAATAACCCCCTGCCGGGAATTCAATCGCCAGAGTCGGTATGCGAGATCCCGCATCCCGCATGTTTCCGAAAGGATATGCACGATCCCGGCAGAGAGATCTCCATGGCGGAACGGATCGACGAAGAGGTGAACGCTCTTCTGGCGAGCGATGTCTCCGCCACCGCACTCCTCACGCTGTATTGTCATGCCTCGGATGCCCAGACAAAGAATCCGATTCTGGACGACCGAAAATCAAGAGAGATCGTCACCGCCCTTCACCCTCTCCTTTCGGCATCCGATTCCCGGATCGCCCGCTATCTGACCCGGGAACGGATGACCTCCCGTCTGGTCACACACATAGCGCTGCGGGCACGGCAGTATGACACCTATGCGGAATGGTTCCTGCGGCAGAATCCCGAAGGGGTAATCGTGGATATCGGATGCGGCCTGGACTCCCGGTTTGAGCGAATCGACAATGGAACGATGCAGTATTTCGATCTCGAACTACCGGTGGTGACCGCGGTACGACGGCAATTTTTTCAGGAAAGCGACCGTCATCATCTGGTCTCTGCATCAGTGTTCGAGGAGGAATGGCTCCTGGGCATTCTCCAGCGGCACCGGCCGGTCCTCTTCCTGGCCGAAGGGGTGTTCATGTACTGCGATCCAAAGGAGGTTCGTGCGTTGATCCTGCGCCTTTGCGACCATTTTCCCGGTTCTGAGCTAGTCTGTGAGGTGGTCAATTCGACATGGCTACGGGGCCCTTTAAAGCGTCTTGTGGCTTTCAAACAGACACATCAGCTCCATCTCGGGGAGAGTACCACCTATCGGTTCGGCCTGGCGCACACCCGAGAGATGGAGGAATGGGACCCCCGGATCGAGTTTGTTGATGACTGGTCGTACCTCGATTCCTATGAGAACCGCGGGAAGTGGTTGACCTGGTTCCGGTCGGTCCGCTGGCTGCGGTATACCCAGTGGACGGTGCATTACCGGTTTCGCTGATTCCGTGGATCGAGCCGGTATAGCCCTACCGTCGGGACTGTGTGTCTATCTCCCGACACAGGTCTTCCAGCCTCCGGGTGAGATCCGCACCATGGGAGCCCATCCAGTAGAGCCTTCCGCAGCGGGAACACCAGAAGAATTCCCGGCATCCCCGCTCTCGGGGTGCGTATGCGGATTGGGCGATCTCCTCTTCCCGGGCCGGTCGCAGCGGCAGGTTGCAGAGGGAGCAGCGGTTCATCCGCAGTTCTGCACGTATCAGGCCCGCGGCTACCATCTGCTGGACCTGATCCCGGACCCGTTCGGGCCGGATCCAGATCGCATCCTCTCCCCCGCGCCGGGCCAGTTCACGGTCACGGGTGAGCAGGATCCGTTCTTCCCGTCGGGCCCACTCCAGCAGGGCCGTATCCTCCCTGCGATTACCCCTTGGGACTTCATTGGCACTTACGGTATCATAGCCCATGAATCGCAGGTACCGCGTGAGGGTACCCAGCATGCGGTCGGCCAGGAATCTGGGCTCATCCGGGCGGCACGTGGGTGACAATCTCGATCTTCTCCCCGCAGGATGTGCAGGTGGAGTCTTTCAGGTTTCGGAAGACGGCGCGGAATCCGGATCGTTCGATGAGCAGCGCTCCGCAGACCGGGCAGAAGGTGTTCTCGGCAGGGTGACCGGGGACATTTCCCAGGTAGGGAAACCGCATGCCCAGTTCTTTTGCCCGAGCATGTATCTTTTCCAGAGTGGCCACCGGGGTCGGGATCGTGTCGGTCATCTTGTAATCCGGGTGAAACCGGGTGAAATGCATGGGTGTCTCCGGACCCAGGTTGTCCCGCACCCAGGTAATCAGTCCCTCCATCTCGTCCAGACCGTCGTTCACCCCGGGGATCACCAGCGTAACGGTCTCGATATGCATGCCGAGCTCGCGGGCTATTCGGGTGGAATCCAGCACCGGCTGCAATCGGGCTTTGCAGAATTTGCGATAGAATTCATCGGTAAAAGCCTTCAAATCCACCCGGAACGCCTGGAGCATGGGCGCGAGATCCCGCAAGGTCTCTTCGGTCATATACCCATTGGTCACATAGATGGTCCCCAGACCCTGTTCCCGCGCCCGCATTCCCATATCCCGTGGGTACTCGTGCCAGATCGTGGGTTCGTTATAGGTAAAGGAGATACTCGCGCAGTGGCCGGACAGGGCACGCTTCACTCCTTCCTCCGGACTCAGCGGCCGCAACAGGCCGCTGGCCAGATCCGCACGCGAGATGTGCCAGTTCTGGCAGTGGGGGCACTGGAAGTTACAGCCTACGCCTCCCAGCGAATAGGACTGCGTGGTGGGAAGGTAATGATAGAGGGGTTTCTTCTCGATGGGATCGATTGCCTCTGCACTGATCAGCCCGTAGGTCGCCGCGTCCAGCACCCCCTCGCGGTTTACGCGGATGCCGCAGATTCCGTGTTTTCCCAGCGGGATGTGACAGCGATGGGCACAGACCGAGCAGTGTACCGATCGATCCGCTTCCTTGTGATAGAGGCGGGCTTCGTGCATAGATCCAACGAAAAATCAGACGTGCTGTTCCTATATAAGGCTGTCAGGAGTCGGGGTTCTCATCCGACCCTTCCTCCGGTTTCGGAGTGGTGACCACAAACGCTCCTTCGTACCCGCACTCCTTGCAGTGATACCGGTATCCGGTGAATCCTCCCGCGACGAGATAGATACGGGTGCTTCCGCAGCGTGGACAGTGGAGCATAGCGTTTGACACACTATATGTGGAAGGGGATCCCATAAGAGAAGTGGATGAAGACAATTGTGATCTCTCTGGGTGGCTCAATCCTGGTGCCATCCCTGGATTCACACCATATTCGGGAGTATGCGACCATCCTGCAGGAGCTGGCCTCCCGCTACCGGGTGTTTGTGGTCATCGGGGGCGGAGGAGAAGCACGGCGATACATCGCGGTCGCCCGTGCCCTGGGAATCGACGAGGCGGCGTCGGATGATGTCGGGATTCTGGTGACGCGCCTGAATGCCGCTCTTATCGCCGGAGTGCTGAAGGATGCCGCCTACCCCCGTGTGGCAGAGAGCTATCCGGAAGCGCAGGCGTATGCGGAATCGGGCAAGATCGTGGTGATGGGTGGTGTAATCGCCGGGCAGACCACGGATGCCGTGGCCGCAGTGCTTTCAGAATATACCCGGGCAGCGGCGTTGTTCAATGTCACTTCCGTCGACGGAATTTACAGCGCCGACCCTCGCAAGGAACCACGAGCGGTGCGGCACTCCCACCTGACCCCGGCCCAGCTGCTGGAGGTAATAGGAAAGCAGCAGCTCGTTGCGGGCTCCAATATCGTATTCGACATCGTCGCGGCCAAGGTCATCGAGAGAAGTGGAATTCCCCTCTTTGTCCTGGATGGCAGAAATCCCGCGTCCTTCCGGGACGCGCTCATCAAAGGTGTCTTCAACGGAACGGTGGTCTGTGAGGGAGCTCCCCGCACGCTTCCCCTGTGATCTTCTCCAAAACGGTAATTTTTTTGCCTGATCCGCCAATGAAATGCAGGATTGCGGGGTAGTAGGGTAGCCTGGTCCATCCTAGAGCGTTTGGGACGCTTTGACGGCGGTTCGAATCCGCCCTACCCCATTCATGAATTTTTCCCGGGCGCAGGAGATCTTCCGGATCCTGGTTCAGACCTATGGGAATACTCTCGAATCCCAGCCTTCCACAGGATGGGGAACCCCGTTCCAGGTGCTCATCCTGACCATCCTTTCCGCGCAGACCACCGATGTCGCCGTGGATC
>JBAIXL010000179.1:0-2995 GCA_037916685.1 Methanolinea tarda | reverse complement strand
TCTCTTCGAAGGGGCCTCGCATCTATCCGGAGGAGCTGGCACGTTTCTGTGACGATCTCAACGCGATGGAAGATCCCACTCTGGTCAGCATCGGAGGAAGTCTTCCAGAAGGAGTACACGCATCCCTCTATCGCAGCATCATACGCGACCTGTCCCGGCGGGGGATCCGGGTGATCCTGGATGCGGAGGGGGATGCCCTGAAAGAAGGCCTGTCGGGACATCCCTATGCGGTAAAACCGAATCTTCGGGAACTATCCATGGTCGTGGGAAAGAGCGTATCGGACCTTACCGAGGTGATCGAGGCGGGTGAGGAACTCCGGAATACCGGGGCAGAGGTAGTTCTGGTTTCTATGGGAGCAAAAGGGATCCTTCTGTTGAGTGAGAAAGAAAGACTTATTGCTATTCCACCCCCCGTCCAGGTAAAGAATACGGTCGGCGCAGGCGACAGCGCTGTCGCGGGATTCATCTACGGTCTTATACAGGAATACGATTCCGAGACCTCTCTTCGATATGCGGTGGCCGCGGGGACCGCTACGACCTTACGGGAAGGGACAGCCCTTGCAGAAAAGGACGACATTATGCGACTTTTCCCCCGTATACGAACGAGGTCAGTATGAGTCAGAGCAAGAAGATACAATCGGCGATGGGCATTCCTCTGGATGTACCGGCTGACCGAAGGGGAGACTTCCTCCGAAACTACCAGTGTGCCACTCATGGATCCGGCCGGCTTATGCTCTTCGCCGGAGATCAGAAAGTGGAACATCTGAATGATGACTTTCATGGTGAGGGTATTTCTCCCGATGACGGAGATCCCGAACATCTGTTCCGCATCGCGAGCAGAGGGAAAATCGGTGCGTTTGCCACCCATCTGGGTCTCATCTCCCGATACGGCGCGGATTACCCCGCCATCCCCTATCTGGTGAAGCTGAATGGAAAGACGAATCTGGTGGGTTCCGATCTACGGGATCCGGTAAGTCTACGCTGGCATACGATGGAACAGGTAATGGACTTTAAAAAATCAACGGATCTCCCCATACTGGGAGTCGGATATACCCTGTATCCGGGCAGCTCCTTTGAGGCCGATATGCTTCGTGAAGCCAGCCAGGTGGTATACCGGGCTCATCAGGAGGGTCTCCTCACCGTTCTCTGGATATACCCCCGAGGGAGGAGCGTTACAAACGAGCGGGATCCCCATCTCATCGCAGGAGCGGCAGGCCTGGGTGCCTCGCTGGGATCCGATTTTGTAAAAATTAACTCTCCTTCAGGACCCGGATTCGACTCTGCAGAGGCGCTTAAAGAAGCGGTAGTCGCTGCGGGGAGGACGAAGGTCCTCTGTGCCGGGGGATCTGCCACGGATCCGATGAAATTCCTGTCTCAGCTATATGATCAGATCCATGTTGGGGGGGCTTCCGGTAACGCGACTGGGCGAAATATCCATCAGAAGTCTCTGGAAGACGCGATCCGCATGTGCAATGCCATTTATGCTCTCACGGTTGAAGACGCATCCGTGGAAACTGCGTTCTCTCTGCTCTAGGAATCGAACCCGGCCGATACCCGCAAAAATGTCAGGAGGCGTTATCCGCTCTCCTTCCACACATCGACTGGGGCGATATTAGCGTCAATCAGAAGATCGAAGGAAAAAGTGTTCAACCATCCGGTCTTCTGGAACATCTTCATAAAGCAAACCCCGATGAAGGGACCCGGATGTCTTCCTGCGACTTGTTTGGCCCTCGCTGCGGTGATTCCGGAGTTGGGCATAGAAAGGCCGCCCATTAAAACCACGATCGAAGGTCTGACGGATACGGCATCAGGGGTTACCTGCATACCTACATCGGGTTCTAACTGTATTTTTTTGGCTTTGGATTCATCCATCAGTGGGACATACACCTGTTCCAGCGGAAGGGATCGTATCGCAAAACCCAGTAATTCAATAAAAGGAGTACATGTCCCCGGAACTCCGTAATACACAATCTGTGCGCCGGGAGAGAGTCTCTTCTCCTCGATATACGATTTGAAGGGACGTAAGATTCCCGGAATGCTTTCGTAGGATTCGTGTGTTTTCATGGGAACAACGATCGATCATAGGATCGACAGGACTTAAAAGATACCTGCTGTTGCGGGGGCTCTCCCGAATCCGATCTCGATCAGGTTTCCGAACCTCGTTCATGACTGGATCTCGGTCCGTAGTCTCATGGTGATCGGGGGATCCCTGATCCACAGTTCTCTCATCCATTTGGGGAATGGGGGATGCCGAACCAGATCCCAACGATGGCGGTCTGTAACCCATCCGCATAAAAAATATGTTCTTCATTCCCCGTGGTTGTCTGATCGCGAAAGAACCCATCCGTTTATCGATCCCATAATGAGGAACGTAACAAAGAACAGACTGTTTAAAAAGGAACTGTGGTTTGCGACCGTTGCCGACAAGTAACCGGCCACTCTTGCTGATGAAAAAGAATGCTGATTATCGTTCCAGATAATCGTCCGGTCGGGGCATTTCTGCCTTCAGACCCTTTCGTTTTCGTATCGCAACGACCACATCTTTTACCAGGCTTGCGGGAACAACTTCGAACCCCGCGAATTCTGTACTCCACATCGCCCGGCCTTCCGTAGCCGAGCGCACATCCCCGGCAAATCCAAACAGTTCCGCCACCGGCGCTTTTCCGATGACCGCGATGGAATCGCCCTCGGTGGCGATATCGAGGATCTGGCCTCGGCGGCCCTGGATCTGGGAGACCGCGTTGCCCATCTGCTCGCTGGGAACGTTGATCTGTATCTTCTGAAGAGGCTCCATCAGGGTGTCGTTGGCCAGCAGCATACCTCCCTTAATGGCAGAACGCACTGCGGGGATAACCTGAGCCGGACCTCGGTGAATGGAATCCTCATGGAGTTTGACATCGACCAGTTTGACCTTTACATTCTGAACCGGTTCATCGGCAAGGGGGCCCCCCTCCATGGCTTCGTGGAATCCTTCGAGAACCAGCTCCATGGTCTC
>JBAIXL010000178.1:0-7319 GCA_037916685.1 Methanolinea tarda | reverse complement strand
GGTGGAAGAATTCCGCGATCTGGTCACTCGGATGAATGAGCGGTTCCGCATGAAGATCAGCGGGACACCTCTGTGGGACCCGGAGATCGGATCGCCCTTCGCGGTGCTGCAAGAGCCGGAACTCCTGGAGCGTCTCCCCCGTCTGCAGAAGAAGGCTTCGATCATCACCGGCCAGGTGGCAGCGCCCTACCTTCGACGGGTCCTTGACCTTTGCGGAGGAGGTTGTGCCGTGGTTCCGGTGGAAAAAGAGATCGCCTGCCTGATCACCCGCGAGGATCTGGAGGCACTCGATCTCTCCTCACTGGAATCCACGGTGATCCTGCCCGGTCGGGCCTTTGTCCATGATCGCGAAGCGGAGTCGATCCTCTCTGCCGATGGATGTTCCCGGGAGGTGGTACGGGGTCCGGAGACGCTCACCGCCGATGCAGAGACCAGCATGGGGATGACCCGCAATCAGGTGCTGGAACTCGAGCTGCAGCAGATCGCCGACCTGATTCGCATCATCAACCGGTATGGCGGATAATACGGGACATGAATCTGTATGGGATTGCCGCGGTGGCAGCGGCTCCGGCAGTGTTCTGGCTGTGGTACTTCTACCGCCGTGATCGCTACGAGCCGGAGCCCAAACTGCTGATCATCCGTACCTTTCTTTTGGGAATGCTGGTCACCATTCCCGTGGCCTTCCTGGAGGGCATTCTCCCGGTCTCCGGTCTGATGCTGGCGGTGGTGGGCGCCCCCATCATCGAGGAACTCGCGAAATATCTGGTGGTTCGGCGGACAGTCTATCCCCGGTCAGAATTCAATGAACCCATGGATGGTGTAGTCTATGCGGCCAGTGCCGCTCTGGGATTCGCCACCCTGGAAAACATCGTCTACATTTCAACCGCATATCTGACCTCCCCTCTGGAGGACGTGCTGATCATCTATGCTCTCCGTGCTCTTCTTTCGGTGCCGGGACACGCCCTCTTCTCGAGCATGTGGGGATACGCCCTGGGCAGGGCAAAGTTCGATCCGGACCGGGGAACTGGTTTTGTCGTGGGTGGGCTGTTGCTCGCCATGCTGCTCCACGGGATCTTCAATTTCTTCCTGTACAGTTCACCGCTGGTGGCCACCGGGGTGTTTGTCCTGATCCTGGTCATCTGGTGGGGAGTCCTTCGACTCATGGAGGACGCCCTGCGGAGATCTCCCTTTTCCTGACGTGGATTGACTGTATTCCGTTTCAGAAACTATTTAGGGTATCTATGTATGTATGTATTTAATCACGGAGGTGATGCCCATCGTCTACTATGTAGTGTATGAATCGGAGAAAGGTGAAAACATCCTGGGTAACTTCATGTCGAAGCAGTCAGCGGAGGAGTTTGTCTCTACCATCAGGCACTGGTTTGTCACCCCTCTGCATATACTGCAGTCCGCAGATCTGCTATCCAGAAACACCTGAAGCGCTCATCGCAGCATCCACTGGGTCCATAGCCCAACGGTCACGCACAATCCCTCATTTGGTAGCCGGTCCGGGAACAACCGGGGTCGGATGGTGTTCCCCCACCGGCATAATATTTTTGTGAGCTTTTTTGTTGGTGAACGGTCAGATACGGCTCCCGATATCCTGATTGAATGGTAAAAAAAAAAATCCGGAGATCCGCCCAATATCGATCTGGAAAAGAGGTCGATAAGTTCGGTATGGAATTATGGCATCTGGAATATTGCCAGGAGGATCAGTACCTTCCCGATCCCAAGAACTATCAGTCCGGACAAGACGAATTTTTCATGGGTCATGAAACGGAGAATGTCGGAAATGGGTAGGGTCTCTGCATCGGAGAGGTTGAACCGCTCCTTATTACGGCCGGTTCCCTCTCCGGTAACATACGAAAATTTTTCCTGAGGGAGATGCTCGCAGGTCATGGTAATGATGCAATACGCTAATATTGTATATATAACTTTCTATTTTTTAAAACTATTAATAAATTGATTAAAAAATAAAATGATGAAATATTTTGGTTTTTGTTATAATTCGAAATTAAATGACTATTTTATAGAATAGAAAGTATTAAACCTAATTAGAAAAACTATGTCGAATCCGTTCCGGAGTTTCCGATTCAATGTCCTTATCAGCCTTGAATGAGGATATTTTAGGTACAGTGCGACGCCAGTCCAGGCAATGGGAGGAGAGAGATGATTCGGTTTTACGAGCGACGGGAAGGGACGTTGGTCGAAAATACGAAATTTGTTCCCCATTCGCTCATCCTGGTCACCAATCCGGATGCCCAGGAGATAGCAGATCTGGCCGGACAGTTCTCTTTTGAAAAAGACTTCATCACCGATGCCCTGGATATCGAGGAGCGGGCACGGTTCGAGGTGGAGAACGACACCCTCCTCATTATCCTGAAAGTACCATATAAAAACGAGGACAAAACCCGGAAAATCCCCTTCTCCACCGTCTCCCTCGGGATTATTGTGGGCAAAGAGTACGTGCTGCTGGTATCCCGCAGCCAGATCCCCTTCATCGAACGGATGGTGGACAAGAAGGTCTTGAACCCGAAGAAGAAGACCCAGCTGGTCTTCCTGATCTTTTTCCGCAATTCCGAAGTCTTCCTCAAGTCCCTGGAGGAGATTAATTTCACCCTTAACCAGATCGAAGAACGGCTGCATGAATCCACGCGGAACGTGGAACTCGAACGGTTGATGCAGCTGGAGAAGAGTCTGGTGTATTTCTCCACCTCCCTGCGCACCAATCAGGTGATGATCGAACGTCTCCTGCGCTCGCCCCTGCTGGTGAAGTACGAGGAGGATACCGATCTTCTGGAAGATACCCTGGTGGAGAACTCCCAGGCCATCGAGATGACCAGCATCTACAGCAACATCCTATCCAGCATGATGGACGCATATGCGTCGGTCATCTCCAACAACCTGAATATCGTCCTGAAGATTCTGACCGTGGTCACCATCCTCATGCAGGTTCCCACCATCATCGCCAGTATATACGGGATGAACGTTCCCCTGCCTCTGCAGACCTCGACCTATGCGTTCCCTCTCATCATTCTCTGGGTGGCGATCGCTTCGGTGATCATCGTCTACCTCTTCCGATACAAAAGATGGATGTAGACAGGGAACTGGAGAGGCCCCGGCATCTTTTAGCATTCCTTTTTTCATCAAACATGGGGCCTGCACCGGTGGACCCGTGTCATGTCCATGGCCGTGGCCCCGAATGAGTCTCTGCGTTTCGACCGTTCACGGGTGAGAAAATTCTTCCCGTATGGAACGTAGGTTGGACCCGCTCTGACGGCGGATAACATCCCGGTCCTCTGCCTTAACCTATAGTCTGATCCAGAATGTTCTTTCGGATTGACCCAGGTGCGTCTTTTCCCTCCCCTCGCTAAACCAACCAGAAGGGTGGAACAAAAAAGAAAATCTGGCCGTACGTCGAATTCGAGGAACTTATTCCAGGGCCTGTCTCATCTCCCGCAGGTACTCTCGCACCGCGGCACACCCCTTCCCCACATCTGCGCCGTGCTTCTCGATTTGCTGGACCACGGCGCTGCCCACGATGACCCCATCCGCTCCGCTCTCTCTTAGAAACCGCACCTGCGTGGGTCGGGATATTCCGAATCCCACAACGACCGGGAGACTACTGACGGCACGAACCTGGGTGATTCGTTCAACCATACGGGGGAAGAGATCCTCTCGCATTCCCGTGACGCCGGAGGTGGATACCAGATACAGGAATCCCCCTGCCCGTGAGGCAATCTGCTTCAACCGGGCCTCAGAGGTACTCTCTGCCACGAGAAAGATGGGTTCGATGCCCTGTAACTGGGAGGCCTGTACTGCCTCGTCCGATTCTTCGAGGGGCAGATCCACGATCAGGATCCCATCCACCCCGGCTTCGGATGCCTCCTGATAGAATCGGGCGATTCCCCTGGCGAACACGCTGTTAAAATAGGAAAGAATCACGATGGGTATCTCCGAGAAGCCCCGGATCTCCCGGATCAACGCGAAGAGACGATCCGGTGTCATTCCCGCGGCAAGAGCCCGCTCATCGGCCCTCTGGATGACCGGGCCGTCCGCCACCGGATCGGAAAACGGCATGCCCAGCTCCAGTACATCGGCCCCGGCCTCGATGACCGCCCGAGCATAGGCGACCGAGGCAGAGGAGTCCGGATCTCCCGCCACCAGGAATGCGATGAGTGCCCCGCGGCCCCGGGCTGACAGTGCCCTTCGCAGGCGGTTCATGAACATCCTCCTCTCATGCGGGAGACGGTCTCTACATCCTTATCCCCTCTCCCGGAAAGATTCACGATCACCACATCGTTCCGGTCGAGGGTGTCCGCCATCTGAATCAGGCCGGCCAGAGCGTGGGCGGATTCCAGGGCAGGGATGATACCCTCGGTTCGAGAGAGAAGCGAGAACGCCTCCAGCGCCTCCGGATCCTCCACTGCACAGTACTCCACCCGGCCACAATCGCGAAGCATGGCATGTTCGGGCCCTACCGCCGGATAATCCAGGCCTGCCGAGATACTGTGGGTATTGCGGATCTGACCGTGTTCATCCTGCAGGACGTACGTGAGGGCTCCATGGAGGACCCCCCGTGCGCCGGCACAGAGTGAGGCACCGTGCTCTCCGCTTTCGAGCCCGTTTCCGCCGGCCTCCACCCCGATCAGACGTACCTCGTCCGAGAGGAACGGGTAAAACATCCCGATCGCGTTGGACCCGCCCCCGACGCAGGCTAGTATCGCGTCCGGGAGTCGTCCCTCTTTTTTCAGCACCTGCGCCCGGGTCTCGGTTCCGATCACGGACTGGAAATCCCGCACCATACGGGGGTAGGGGTGGGGCCCCACCACGGATCCGATCAGATAATGGGTGGTGTCTGCGCTGGATGCCCATTCTCGCAGTGCTTCATTGATCGCATCCTTGAGCGTGCGTGTACCGGTGGTCACCGGGATGACCCGGGCGCCCATGAGCTGCATGCGGAAGGCATTCAGCTGCTGGCGGCGGACATCCTCTTCTCCCATATAGACCTCCACCGGTATACCGAGAACGGCCCCCGCGATCGCCGTCGCCACACCGTGCTGGCCGGCTCCGGTCTCGGCGATCAGGCGCTTCTTCCCCAGATATCGGGCCAGCAGAGCCTGACCCAGGGTGTTGTTCACCTTGTGAGCCCCGCCGTGCAGGAGGTCTTCCCGCTTCAGATAGACCCGTACCCCTAGCGACTCCGAAAGGTTCTCACAATAGGTGAGGGGAGTGGGCCGCCCCGCATACTCGGTCAGATACTGGTGCAGGGTCGCCTGAGCCCTGCGGTCCTGACGGAAACGGTCATAGGCCTCCTCCAGTTCATGCAGCGCCTCCATGAGGATCTCCGGAACAAACTGACCCCCGTACTCCCCGTATCGTCCCGATCCGATCATTGAACCGCCTCCTGGCAGGCACGGAAAAATGTGCGCATTCGCCCGGGATCCTTGCATCCGCAGGAGGATTCCACCCCGCTGCAGACGTCCACCGCACAGGGACGTACCGTCCGGATGGCATCCGGTACATTTTCCGGAGTAAGTCCCCCGGAGAGTATCACGGGTACCGGGGATCCTTCCGCCCTTCTGCGTGCCGTGACGGAATTGAAGGGTTTTCCCTTCCCATGGCTCTCATCCAGAACCAGGGCATCACAATCGGAGGGAGCGTCACCTAGTTCATGAAACACCCGGAACACCCGGAAGGAATGATCCCGGGGAAGTGCGAAGGGATGGTAGATCTGGATCGCGTCGGGAGAGAGGGATAGGATCCGCTCCAGCTCGTCCTTCCGGCAAGTGTCGGACACCGCCACGGAACGGGTAGAAGGCGGAAGCGCCTCAAAGATCTGCTCCGCCCTCTCGCACGAAACCGAGCGGGGAGAGGCGGAGAAGAGAAGAACCCCCACCGCCCAGGCCCCCAGCTTCCCGGCATACCGGGCATCCTGAACCCGGGTGACCCCGCAGATCTTCACGCGGATAGAAATCCCTCCAGCGTGTGGGGGAGATCGGGCGCCGTCATCAGGGCGGTGCCGATCAGGAAGGCGTCCACCGAACCTTTCAGACTGCGAAGGTCCGCAGGGCGGGCGATCCCGCTCATGGAAATGCGGGTGGCACCCGGGCATAGGGGTGCCAGGCGGGTAGTGGTCGCGATGTCCACCTCCATGGTCTGCAGGTCACGATTATTGATTCCGATGAGGGATGCCCCGCTCGCACGGGCCCGCCGTGCATCGATCGGATCATGCACCTCCACCAGCGGTTCCAGTCCCAGAGAGCAGGCCAGCGAGACGTACGCCGGCAGATCCTTCCCCAGGATGCGGGCGATCAGGAGGATCGCGTCTGCTCCCAGGGCACGGGTCTCATATACCTGCCGAGGGTCCAGAATGAAGTCCTTGCGCAACACCGGCACCGGAACCCGCTCGCGGATCCGGGTAAGCAGATCGGGGCTTCCTCCGAAGAAGCACGGCTCGGTGATCACCGAAAGGGCGATGCAGCCCCCCGCCACCAGGTCGGTTGCGAGTTCCTCCGCCTCCACGGGATCCCGCAGAGCCCCACGGGTCGGAGAGGTGCACTTCAGTTCTCCGATGATCGGATTGATACCCTCTGCCGACTCAATCGCCTGCATCAGGCTGCGGGTCTCGCCCGGATAGGGGGCCGGAGAGGAGGGGAGGTGATTCGATCTCTCCTTTGCCGCGTCCAGGATCGATTCCAGGATCACGCGGCACACCCCGCATCATGGATGAGCCCCTCCAGCGTATGGTAGGCTCGGCCGGAATCGATTGAATCACGGGCAAGATCGACCCCTGTCTCCAGATCGGCAGCGGTTCCCCCCAGATAGATGGCGGCCCCGGCGTTTAACAAGACCACATCCCGGGCCGGACCCTCCTGGCCGGAGAGAACGGAGCGGAGAATCCCGGCATTACGGGATGCGTCGCCTCCCCGGAGGTCATCGAGGGATGAACGGGCGATACCAAACTGTTCGCAACGGAGAAGATAGGTGTACATCCCTCGATTCGAGAGCTCGGAAACCCGCGTATGTCCGTGCGTGGTGATCTCATCCAGTCCTGCCCCGTACACCACCATCGCACGTCGGGTTCCCAGGATGTCCAGCACCCGTACCAGTTTCTCGGTCAGGCCCGGATGGTATACTCCGATCAGCTGTGCCTGGGCGCCCGCGGGGTTGGTGAGCGGCCCGAGAACGTTGAAGACGGTGCGTATCCCCAGTTCCCGGCGCGTCCCCATGACATGGCGCATGGCTGGATGATACTGGGGCGCGAAGAGAAAGGTGATGCCGTGCCGGGCAAGCATGCGGCACGAGGTCTCGGGATC
>JBAIXL010000177.1:0-2219 GCA_037916685.1 Methanolinea tarda | reverse complement strand
GTATCTACACCTATGCCTCACGATTCCGTACCGGACTCCAGCAGATCATGGCGGGGAGCAGGAACTTCACGCTCAACACCATCTCGCGCAAGGACCTGATGTCTCTGACCGAAGAAGCGACCAAGGTTTGTGGGATTCCCTACGTCATGGATGCCTATCGCGAAGAGGCAGAGCAAATCCTGGAAGAATAACCTTTTTTTCCTTTCCCGAAATTGCGATGAGATTCTAAGACCGGTCAGAGTCTTTCCGCGGGCCTCGGGCAATTCCCTGATATCGATCCGGGCTTTTTGAATTTTTTTTCTGGAATTTTCTTCAGAAATATTTTGCGTACGGATCAATCCGTTCGTTCCCGTTCTCCATCAGGTTTATATGATCAGTGGAACATCTTCCCATTCGACCGGGTGACCGAAAGTTCATGTACCGCCATATCCTGACCGCACTGGATGGATCGGATCTCTCCAATCTTGCCGCGAATGCCGCCCTGCATCTTGCCACGAAAAACAGCTCGGCGCAGTTAACCGGTTGCCACGTCTATGCGTCGGCCATGCATTACACCCGTTTCGGCGAGATGGAACCCGGACTCCCTCCCCCGTATCATCAGGAGGAGAAACTCCACCAGCTGCGCAATACCCACGATGGATTGATCGCGGAAGGGATGAAAACCATCTCGGACGCGTATCTGGATCCTCTGGCCACGGAAGCCCGCGAGCGGGGGATTTCCTGGGAGGGGCTGACACCGGAAGGTCGCAATTATGTGGAGTTGCTCCGGGTGATCGATCAAAAAAAACCCGATCTGGTGGTCCTGGGAGCGTGCGGACACGGTCAGGTACCGGAATCGGGATTAGGCAGCCTCGCCGAACGGGTTCTTCTCCATGCACCTTCCACCGATGTTCTGTTGGTCCGGAGACCCTGGGCCCTCCAGGGCAGACCCATCGTGGTCGGAGTCGATGGAAGTCGGGAGAGCTTTGCAGCGGTGCAGCAGGCGCTGGAACTGGCAAAGAATGAACCGACAAGAGTAGATCTGGTGGCGGTATTCGATCCCTATTTCCACACTGGGGTGTTCCGAACCATCTCCGAAGCTCTTCCAGAGGAGAAAAAGAGACAGTTCAACTTCGAGGCACAGGAGAAGCTCCATGACGAGATCATCGATCGCGGCCTTGAGAAGCTCTATGAGGAAAAACTGTTGCAGGGAAAAGCGATGGCGGAAGGAAACGAGGTGGAGGTACGGACACGAGTGATCAAAGGGAAGGTGTTCCCGGAGCTGCATCGCTATGCCGAGCTCGAGGGAGCAGGACTGCTGGTCGTGGGCCGGTGGGGAGTGCACCGGACCAATGTCTCTCTCCTCGGTTCGCACACCCAGAATCTCGCCCGGATCTGTACGGTCAATCTTCTGGTGGCAACGTCTCGTGAGGGGATGGACGTGCCTCCGTCCCTCCTCCAGCCGCGGGAATCGTTCACCTGGACTCCAGGAGCGGAAGAGGTCCTCGGAAAGGTTCCGGAATTCGCACGTGGCATGGCAAGAAAGGCCGTGGAGCAATATGGGACGGAGCGGGGAATCACCGAGATCGACAGCTCGATAGTACACGAAGTCGCGGACCGCTTCGGAATGAAGGCGGAACCGTCTTCTCCTTCTCCATCAGGAGGGAATCCACCGGATGCAGATCGGGTGGTGTTGAAGAAAGTCAAACGATTTGCACCGGATTTCCACCGTCACATATTGAGATCCCGTCTCGAGGGACAGCCGATTCAGAGAGGAGATCGGATTCTGGTCTACGAAGTAGAGGAGACCTATCCCTCCGGCGTAGTGCGGATCACCGAACACACGTCTCTAGAGTTCCGGTGAGGGAATTTATGCTGTCCGTCCAGGTACAGAACCTGTGCCAGGAATTTGGTACCATCCGGGTGCTGCACGACATCACTTTCCAGGAGGGGGAAGGAAAAATCCTGGGTCTGCTGGGCCCCAATGGTTCCGGAAAATCCACGCTCCTGCGCATTCTTTCGCTGCAGCTGCCACCGACCCGCGGGACTCTTTCCCTGCTGGGTGTGGGCGGGGGAAAACGGGACCTTTCCCTTCTGCGCCAGATGGGAGTGGTATCCGACGTGTCTCCACACTACGAACACCTGACCGGGTATGAGAATGCCTGGTTCATCGGTCGTACGTACGGGCTGGGTCCTGCGGAACTGGAATCCCGGTTACAGGCTCTTTTCCGATCGCTATC
>JBAIXL010000176.1:0-1670 GCA_037916685.1 Methanolinea tarda | reverse complement strand
GTTATCACAGCACCAGCTCCCGTGGAAACCGGGTCAGGCAGTCCAGGCCTTCTCCCCGGATCACACCAATATTTTCAAGCCTGACCCCCCCGATCCTCGGGTAATAGAGACCCGGCTCGATGGTAACCACGTTTCCTTTCTTCAAAATTTCACCGGAGGGGCCGAGAACAGGGAGCTCATGCACTTCGAGCCCGACACCATGACCGAGGTTATGCGTAAAGCCTTCTCGACCACTTTCAAATCCCTGGTCGCGAAAAAACTCTACGACTGACTGATGGACCTCGGCTCCGGTCACTCCGGGGCGAAGCATCGCCGTGGCGAGATCCTGGGCATCCCGTACTGCCTGAAACATTTCGACAATGTCGTTTCCAGGTGTCCCCTTCGAAACGGTCCTTGTCATATCTGTAAAATAACCCGAAGTTACACTTTTTGGGAAAAGATCGATGACTATAGGTTCTTCTGAGAACAGAGGTCCTGTACCTGTTTTATGAGGAAGGGCTGTGTCTTTCCCGCAGGACACAATTGTATCTTTTGCCTGGTACCCCTGTTCAAGGAGATAGTGATGCATCGCAAATCGAATCCTTTCAGATGTAAGAGGCTTATTTCCAAGATATAAGATCCCTTTCCGAGGTCTTGAACGGCGTATCATCGAGGTCGCCCTCTTCATGGCAGTCGTGGTTGCTTCCTGAGCCTTCCTGATCTCTGAAATCTCTGATGTCCGTTTCCTGGCCCGCATGTTGGGAATTGTGCCAGAGTCCACGGACACAGTCGTGAGATCAGATAGATATTTCCCAAGGGCAAAGGGCAGATCGGGGGGGACGAGTAGTGGTCCTCCGACAAGATCATGAATCATGCGTGCATACGCCCGCCAACGATCTTTCTCCTCCTCGAGAAAGTGTAAAAGACCAGTTTCCGTACGACTTATCACCCTGACTGCCGCTTCACGGGATGCCCTGTCGTATTCCATCGGGGAAACAATGATAAATCCCCTGTCATTTATCTTCTTTGCGAAAAAGAATGGATCTGTTGCGACAAAACGGGTGACGTAACGCATATCTGCATTTTTCGAAGATCCAAACATAACAAACGCTTCGGCGCCTTCCTTCAGAAGAGACCGGTCAAGCGCGTCCATACTCACCTTTTATTCGCGGAACCACAAGTAGTTTTATTCCAAAAGATACCTATGAGTAATGGATCCTGCGACGAAAGAGAGCTTCAGGTGGAAATTCTACCGACTCCAGATCATGATAAATATTGTAATCTTCCTCGTTGCAGCCGCTTTCATAGCCCTCTTTCTGGCAGCAGAAGAATACCGCATTCCGGCCTTTATCGTCCTCATCCTTGCTGCAATCATCCTGGCGCTGTATACCCGGAATAGGTACAGGGTCACGAAGGCATGGCTGGAGGAACAGACCTGAGCGGGAGACTCACGGTTTTACCCCAGGATAGAGCTGATGATTGAACGAGTGAAGACCGAGATAGAACTGATGCAAAGGCATACGGAAGTCCTTCGGACGGTTGTCGCTCACCAGCCGATCGGGATTATGAAGATGTCAGAACTACTCGATCTTCCCTTCCATCGGATCAGATATTCCCTGAGAGTGCTTGAGCAGTTGGGCTATATCCGGGCATCGCCGGCAGGGGCTGTTGCAACTCATGAAGGAGAGCTA
>JBAIXL010000175.1:0-6970 GCA_037916685.1 Methanolinea tarda | reverse complement strand
ATCAAGATGCACTGTTCGGTGCTGGCCGAAGAAGGGATCCATAAGGCGATCAATGACTACCGGCAGAAGCAGGGGTTGCCCCTCTGGAAGGAGGAACATCCCCATTCCCATGAGGATCTGGAGTGCGAGACATGATCGGCACCACGAGGGATCCATGCTGACGGAAACCGAGCGGGACCGATACCGCCGACAGATCATGCTGTTCGGGGAAAACGGACAGGAACGGCTCAAAGATGCCCATATCTTCATTGCCGGGGCGGGAGGTCTGGGATCCCCGGTCTCTCTCTATCTTGCCGCCGCGGGAGTGGGAACCCTGACCCTGGTCGATCCGGACCGGGTGGATCGGACCAACCTGAACCGCCAGATCCTCCACTCCGACCGGGATGTGGGCCGATCCAAGATCGATTCGGCCGTGGATACCCTCCGGAGGCTGAATCCGGACATCCGGGTGCGAGGGATAGCGGTTTCCCTCGATGCGGAAAATACCGCCCGCCTGGTGGGAGATGCCGAGGGAATCGTCGATGCGGTGGACACATATTCGGTCCGCTATCTGCTGAACGAGGTGGCGTGTCGGAACCGGATTCCGTTATTCCATGGAGCAATCCAGGGATTTTACGGCCAGGCGACTACCATCATTCCTCCCAGGACCGCCTGCCTGCAGTGCATGTTCGCCCATCCGCCCCCCGAGGAACCTGCGCCGGTGGTCGGAGTGACGCCCGGTATTATCGGCCTGGTACAGGCAAACGAGGTGATCCGGTACCTGCTGGGCTGTGGAGAACTGCTCACCGACCGCCTGTTCATCTGGGACGGGCTTCGGGCCCGTGCCGAGGAGATTGCGGTGAAGAGAGATCCCCTCTGCAGGACCTGCGGGGAGGGAAGGGGATCTACATGAGGGTGCGGGTTCGTTTTTTCGCCCGGTTCCGGGAGCTCTTCGGGGCGGAGGTCCAGACGGAGGTGGAGGAGGGGACCTCGGTCGCCGCCCTCCTGGGAGAGATCGCCCGGGATCGTCCGGAGGGCCGGGATGCGATTTTCGATGCGCAGGGGAATTTCCGGAAGTACGTGATCCTGATGAGGAACGGTGCGAGAATCGAGACCTCCCGGGCAGCGGAGATTCCGGTCGCCGAGGGTGACGATATCGCGGTCTTCCCCCCGGTGGCGGGAGGCTGACGGGACATGATCGCCATCCAGAAGGAGGATGTCGACGTCGGTACCCTCCTCACAAACGCGAAACGCCCGGGAGCGGGGGCGGTGGTGATCTTTGATGGGATCGTCCGGGATGATGATATCTCGGAGATAGAGCTGGAGGCCTACGCCGATGTGGCGCTGCCGGAACTGGAGCGGATCGCCGGAGAGGCACGAGAACGGTACAGATTGCTCTCCCTGGATATCGTTCACCGCATCGGACGGCTGCGGGTGGGGGATAATATCCTGGTCATCGTGGTAAGTGGGGCTCATCGTCAGGAGGCCTACGAGGGTTCCCGCTATATCCTCGAAGCGATCAAGCAGCGGGTGCCCATCTGGAAAAAAGAGATCCGACGGAGCGGGGACCGCTGGGTGCCGGGGGAAGCATCGGAACGATAACGTTCCGTTTCAGGCGGACATTCTCTAGCGTGGATGCCGAGCCTCTATTTCTCTTACCGTATCGACCCATAGGCATGGGTACGTTCCCGGAACGGCGTCTGTATAGGTTGATACCATTTTTAAACCTTGGGGGTGAAACATACAGTCGTGACCGAACGCTCCCCCAGCGATGCCGGAATACGGGAGGAGATCCTCGAGCTCAAAGAGAGCCGGGAGGCCATCATACTTGCCCACAACTACCAGCCAGGCCCTATCCAGGATCTGGCGGATTTTGTGGGTGACTCCCTGGAACTCTCCCGCAAGGCGGCGGCGGTTCAGGGTCGGGTCATCGTCTTCTGCGGGGTGGATTTCATGGCCGAGACCGCGGCGATCCTTTCCCCGCAAAAGACCGTTCTGCTACCTGCCGGCGAGGCCTGCTGTCCCATGGCCCAGATGATCACCGCAGAGGATGTACGAATACTTCGCGAGCAGCATCCTGAAGCAGCGGTGGTCGCCTACGTCAACACCTCGGCCGCGGTCAAGGCAGAAAGCGACATCTGCTGCACCTCGGCCAACGCGGTGGAGGTGGTGCGGTCCGTCCCGGAAGACCACGTGCTGTTCCTCCCGGACCGGAACCTGGGCCTGTATGTGGCCCGGTTTACCCGGAAAAAGATCCTTTCCTCGGATGGGTACTGCTATGTACACGATCAGTACAGGAAGAAGGACGTGCAGGATGCCCGGGAACGGTATCCCGGAGCGGAAGTACTGGTCCATCCCGAATCCCGTCCCGAAGTGATCGACCTCGCGGACCATGTATTCAGCACGTCCGGCATGATACGGCAGGTCTGTGAAGGATCCGGGAAGGAGTACATCATCGGAACCGAGGTCGGAATCCTGCACCGTATGCACCGACTCTGCCCGGGCAAACGGTGCTATCCCCTCTCCGAGCGGGCGGTCTGTGAGAATATGAAGAAGACCACGCTGGAACGGGTGTGGCGATCTCTGCAGACGATGACGCCGGCGGTCACCGTGCCGGAACCGACCGCCTCACGTGCACGTTCTGCGATTGAAAAAATGCTGTCGATCTAGATCGATATCGGTACACTCACTCGGAAAAACAGATAGGGTCGTATGAGGTGCCCTGCAGGGAACGGTTCAGGCAGAGGGTGCGGCCTCGTTCCGGCTATGGACCAGTCGGGTTGCGGTCACCACATCCTTGGTGTCTTCCCACATCTCCTTGGGCCTTCCCTGGGCATCTCGGAATCCCACTCTCACCTGGCTTCCGTATATCTCCAGAATCTGGCAGGCTACCTGCTTCCGGCGGTAGGAGAAATAATACGGCGGTGGGCCCATTTCAATCAGCTGTGCGAGATATCGTTGTCCGGCTGCGCGGGCTGAATTCGGGAACATACAAACCGAAATAAAAAAGTATGATATATAAAGGTATCTTAAAATCGGATAAATTCGAAAGGCTTAAATACCAATTTCGGGTTTATAAAGCCCCCGATCTGTAAAATAAATGGAACACGGTTCATAATTCTGGTATTTTTGGCATTGCACGAAATAGCGTGCAGTAAACGACGTTTTCCGCCCGTACTCATGTCAATATACTCTCCCCTTTCGTCATGCCTGGTTCGGGACTTCATAGAGGTGGTACCTCTTCGCGATTCCCCGCAGGAGCTTCCTCTGTTGCTCCGGGGTGTCGAATCCCGTCTCCCGCACGAGCGTGTAGAGTTCCGTTATCCCCGGCACCAGATCGGGATACCGGTCAAACATATCTTCCTGGAACCGATTCCGGATCTCCTCTGCCCGGCTGTATTCCCCGTCCAGCAGGAGGCCCACGATATTACAGTACCACAGGAGGCGGTCCAGAAAGCCGGTAGGGGAATCGGCCTCTTCCAGGGCAGCGAGGGAGGTGTCCACATTGGCGGCGTAGTGTGCGGCCGCATCGAATCCGTAGTGCGAGAGCCGCACATTGATCAGAGGGTCCTGCAGCATCGCATAGAGCGAGAAGGCGAGAGAGACATTTCCGGGCAACCTCTTCGGGAAAGGAAATCCCTCTCTCTGCAGCAGGATGTGCCCCAGTTCATGGGCTGCCACATAGACGTCCTCGATCCCGGACGGGAGATGCTTCATCACCACGATGATGGAGGAGTTGTCTTCCACTACGTGGGCATTCTCGGTGTCATGCAGTTCGATGGACTCCGGAGCGATGTCCGTGCTCATCCAGTAGATGGGTTTTCCCTGGAAGAGGGTGCGGCCTTCGCTGAACAGGAAGCGGTCAAAGGAGGGGGACAGATGGCGCAGGAGGGGGATCATTTCTTCGGTGGTATAGGCCTCGCACTGCTCTTCGGTAGATAAAACAAGGGTCACCATGGAGGAATACCCTGCTATCTCCCATGGGCTAAAAGGATATCGCTTCCGTCGTTGTTCCGGCGATCCCGGAGCCGGAGAAACTAAGGTCCGTACCGTTCGTGGGCTTGGCCGGAACTAGAAAGCCATCTTTTTTATCTGCCCCCTTCTACTCTTTGCGTACATGCGGACGAACCGTCACCAGTACTTCCTCGATCTGGCCCACCGGTGTGCTCACCAGGGAACCTGCCTGCGGCGCAATTTCGGGGCGATCATCGTGGATGAATTCAACACCATCGTCTCCACGGGATATACCGGCGCTCCCCGCAAACAGCTGGACTGCACCGAGATCAAGCGATGCTGGCGGCAGGATCACCAGATTCCCTCGGGGTCCCATTATGAGAAGTGCCGGAGCGTGCACGCGGAGATGAACGCCCTCATCCAGGCCGGCAAGCTGGCCCGTGGTTGCACCCTGTACCTGTCCGGTTACGAGGTGACGAGTGACTCTCCGACCAGCATCTGGCCCTGTTTCCTCTGTGCCAAGATGATCGTCAACAGCGGGATAAAAACCATCATCATGCGGACGGGGGCCTCTGAATTCGTGGAGATGGACCCCATCCACCTCTACCAGATGCGCAGCCGGGAGTCCCTGGGCGAAGGGAACGTCTGACCGGCCGGTTCATGGAACGTCTGGAGCCGAATCACGGTTTCCTGTGCTGTCGGGGCTGCCCGGTGAGGCGGTTCCCGATGCACCCGCAGAGATCTCCTGCACCACCCCGTTGATGGAGAGGATATCCCCTTTCCCGTTGATCTCCGCGATGGCGGTGACGGAGACGGTCACCGAAGACTGATCTTTGCGTTTCAGGTGCACGATCTTGTTCTTCACAAATCCGTTCCGTTTCAGTTCCTGGAGGATCTCCTTCCTCGTCTCGGGCTGGGCGAAGATCTCGATGACCGTGATCCCCTGCAGTTCGTTCATGGAGTCGTACCCCAGAATGTTGATGAACGAGGTATTGCCCCAGAGGAACCGTCCCTGAGGGTCCGCGGTGGAACGGTACATCCCCATGTTCAGGTACTGGATCAGGGTGCGATACTGGCGCTCGCACTCCTGCACCTGCTGCTCGGACTGCTGCCGGGTGAGATTGCTGACCCGGGCGAGTTCGTTCTCCTTCTCCTCGGCCTGTTTCCGTTCCCCGGTGACATCGCGACCGGTTCCCTGGACTTCCGCCACGGCCCCGTCTTCTGCAAACCGGGCCAGATAGGTCCAGTCCTGCCACCGCACTTCGGGGTCCGTTCCTGCGGTGGGATATACGGCCCGGATCTGGATGCGAGTGAAGGGATTCTCCGCGGAGAGGGCCGCGATGTGATCCCGCACCGTTGCGATGTCGCCCGGATGAACGAAGGTCAGGAAATTCTTACCGGAAATGGTTTCGTGGGGCAGGAGATGGTACCGGATGAACGCGGGATTGGCAAAAGTGAGGGAAAAATCCGGAGTGAACCGACAGATGAGTTCGGGCTGATCCTCCACGATCTCCCGGTAGCGTGCTTCCTGCCTCTCCAGCATCTCCTGGTATTTCTTGCGGGCGGTGATGTCCTCCAGGATCAGGGTGGTTCCATGGGTCCCGTCCTCAAACGCGGTGGGCACCCGTTTCACATGGAAGGCATGGTCCCCGTCCGGCAGGGAACACCGGGCCTCGCTTACACCCGTTTCCGGCTCCGCGCTCTCCGCGCTCAGGGCCAAACACAGCGGATTGTCGACCTCCCGGATCGTCTTTCCCAGCAGCGCAGTCTTGTCGGTTTTCAGCAGGGAGAGGACCGGGACGTTGACCTGCAGGATCCGCTGTTGCTCATCCAACATGATCACCAGATCGGAGGAAAATTCCAGCATGGCCGAGATCGGGATCAGGTGGGATAAATGGAACACCTTGGCCGATCCGATGGCATTCACCTCCACCTGCCCGGATATCAGGAGCATGTCGAGATATTTTGCCATCAGATTCCGGTTCATCTTCATCTTGAAGGAGAGATCCGAGATGGTCAGCCCTTTTGGATGAGTCTTGAGCAGATGTTTGATCCGGTCCACCTTCGCCTGATCAAGAACGGCCATATGAAGTCGTTTTTTCCCAGAGATCATAATGCTGTCGACCAAAAAACGGGAGGGTCGAAACGGGAGGGAGCGGATGCCGCCCGGAACCCATGAAGGATGCGGGAGTTCCCATAAAACGCCTTTCCAATCCGTTAGACCGCGATATTCTGAAAATTTTCTGTGATATCAAAAATTCGAAAAATTGGTAACCTGCGAATATTTATATATCAGGAGTATAAATATCTCCATTGCCCCATTGTGAGGCATGACTGCACGTTCACGAATGGACACACTGTTCTCAATGCGGGCAGGGGGAGAGATGTGTGGTCTCGCCCCTTTTCCTGTGGTTTTTCAGGGGACGGATGGGACCGCATCCCCGCCGGTTCCGGCAAACATGGACAGGGTGGTCTGCTGTTCCCGCAGCATTCTCTGCAGCATCGCGCTCTCCTCGATAAAACGAGTCAGGGAGAGGGAGAATCCCGGTTGTGTACTCTGGAGGGCGGTGGGCAGATCCTCATACTCCCGCGGTACCTGAAGCATGGCACTCCGCACATTCTCCCGCACATTGAAGACCCCCAGAGGAACGTATCCGTGTCGGGCCTCCCGCAGAACGATCGCTCCCGCCTGTTTCTTCTCCCGGTATAGGGCCTCCAGCACCGCCATCTTGCAGGAATAGTAGCAACCCCCGACGGAGGAATACTCAGACTTCCCCCTCATTCCTTCACGGTCAGAAAAGACCATCTCCTCGTTTCCCAGGATGTGCAGGAAGGCCTCCGTCCACTCATACTGCCAGGGAGTGGGTACCAGGATCACTACATACCGGTTGTTCAGGCTGGAAAACTCCCTCACCTGGCAGGTGTCGATGACCGGGTGGGTCTTCACCCTCGAAAGGAGGTGATCGGCGATGGTGGAGTCGCAGGCGGTGATGGACCACCGCGTGGGGACCATTCTCCGTCCTCTCCCCATCCCCAT
>JBAIXL010000174.1:0-2479 GCA_037916685.1 Methanolinea tarda | reverse complement strand
GGAAGAGCACGTGGATGTCCACCCCTCGGGTCTCGATCTCCGTGGAGACCTGCGCCAGTCCGAAATCGATCAGTACACACCGGTCCCGAAAAAGGATCATGTTACTGGTGGTCAGATCCCCATGAATAATGCCGGCCGCATGAAGGGTGCCCACCGTCCTTCCCGCTGCATACAGGTGCTGCGGATCGGGTGCCTCCTTCAACAGGATACCCTGGATTCTCTCCATCACGATGGTGTCTGCGGTCACATCCCGGATGATCGGCGTGGGTACTCCGTTTCTGCGGGCGGTGGCGATCAGACGGGCTTCGGCGCGAGTTCGTTCACCGATCAATCGGCGATCGAGCTCCGGCTGGCGGTACCGCTTGCTGATACGGCGCTTGATGACGACCTCGTCCTCAAGCGTGACCACTGCCTCTGCCCCACGGGCTTCGGTTCTGGAGATCCCGTGACGCGAGCGGGGAAGATCTTCACGCCAGGTAACCTCCACCTCGTCTACCCGAAAGACCGGGTTGATTGGAGAACGTTCCACCGGAAGGGTCTGACCATTTTCCAGCATCAGACGGCCGGTATACGCGATCATCGCCCCGTTATCCCCGAGATACTGTTTGGGAGGCACGTGAAACGTCGCCCCCCGATCCTCGCACATGAGAGATAACATCTCCTGGAGACGCCGATTTACCCCCACACCTCCTACCAGAAGCACCTCATCCTTTTCTGCCTGCGCCAGTGCCCGCTCGGTCACTTCCACACACATGGCAAACGCATTTTCCTGCAGCGATGCACAGGCATCTTCCAGAGAGATGCGGGAATCTTTGGCCGCACTGACCAGGCCGGAAAAGGCCAGATCCATACCTTTGACAGTATACGGAAAATCGTGATAGGTTCCCTTTTTTGCATACTCCTCGATGAGAGGCCCACCCGGATGAGATAAACCATGATAGCGGGCGAATTTGTCCAGGGCGTTTCCCAGTCCGATATCCAGGGTCTCCCCGAAGATGCGGTACCGGGAATTGAGGTACCCGATCACCTGCGTGTTCGCCCCGCTCGCATACAGCGTGATGGGATCCTGGCAACCGGTCGCCCATCGCCCGATCTCCACATGGGCTACGCAGTGGTTCACTCCGATCAAAGGAACGTTCAGGGCGGTCGCCAGGGCGCGGCTCGCGGTCGCCACAGTTCTCAGACAGGGACCCAGGCCAGGACCCTGGGAGAACGCCACTCCCCGTATCTTTCCCGGGTACTCAAGGACGCGTCCAATCACCTCCTTCATCATGCTCGCATGATGCTGGGCGGCCTCGCGGGGATGGATCCCTCCGGTGGGCGGCTTGTACGCCGAGGCGTACTGGTGGATCAGATCATCCCCGAACAACGCGGCGCTGAGGTTCCAGGCCGTGCCTTCTATACCAAGGATGGGCACGGTGTTTGCCATGAAAAAAGGTTATTTTTTAAATTCTGTATATCCGCATTTCCCACAGGTGAGACGGTCTTTGTGGTCGGCCAGGAAAACGCCGGTTCCACAGCGGGGGCAGGATTTCCTTTGGGCCACTGCCTTCCCTTCCTTGATCGTATAATATTCGCTTCGTTTGTCTGCCATCAGGCCTTCTCCGTTGCTTCTGCCTTCTTCCCCCGCTTGAGCAGGTAGGGTCTCTCCAGCCGGGTCTTCGTCTCCTCGGCATCGTACACCCGGGCCATTCCGGTTACTTCAGTCTTTCCGAAACGCGTCCCGAGGGAATCGATAACGGTGAGATTCGCGGTCAGGTTAAGGAGTGCGGTTAATTTATCGAGCACCTGTTGTCGGGAGGGGGTAGGGCCCTCATACGCGACACGAAACGAGATCTCTCTCCTCTTGAGAAGTTCATTTCGTTTGTCTTCGGTAATGGTAATCTCCATCGATATCCTGTATATGTTGTCGAGCGGTTTATTTAAATTCTCGTTCATCCCCGGGGAGGTCATTCCCGGACAAAATGTGAGAGCAGAATTTCTGCCCCCTTCTTGGCCTCCGGTGTGATCTCACGCAGCACCACCCCTTCCTTTGGCTGACCGTAGAGGAGAATTCCCCCTTCAGGAGCCCGAAGCACCAGCGGGATCACGGCCAGATCTTCTTCCCCATCCACCACTACCAAAGACGGTTCGGTCTGAAGAGCCCGATCGATACAATCGATGAGCTCATCGGTGATCACTCCCGCCGGGTTACGTACGGAATAGCGATGAGATGGATACCGGGGCACCTCGCCGCACGGGATCCGCATGCTGCGCTGATCGATCACCGCCATAGAGGGGATGATCCCACGGTGGAGGAGTGCCTGGGTGACCACATCCCCCACCGCATAGACTTTTTTTCCTCTGAGAAGCGGAACGATCTCGATCCAGTCCTGGTACAGAGTCCCAAAAGGTTTCTTCAGCAGGTGCCGCTCTCCTTCCGGAAGGCGGAACATTCAGCGAACCTTCAGGGCGTATCGTCCCGGGAGCTTGATGTTCA
>JBAIXL010000173.1:0-3426 GCA_037916685.1 Methanolinea tarda | reverse complement strand
CTGTCTGGCGATCTGCGCCCTCATTGCGGGATGCAGTACCCCGTCTGAATCCACGTCCAACGCCTCGGTCTCGCTTTCGGGGTGCTGGCAATATAGCAAATCCCCGGCGGAAGGAGTAATCCTCCAGCTCTACGCAAATGGGTCAGGAAAGATGCTGAAAAAATTCTATACCGAGACACAGCCTATGCTGGAGACCTTCACGCTCTCCTGGGAGAAGACCGCGGATATCGTCCAGGTCTCCCTGGTCAGGGACAAACCGGAGTACAAACTTCCCGGAGACCAGGAGAATACGTACTACAATTATGTACAGAGCAAAGATGTCCTCTGCTCGCCTCAGGGAGAACTCATCTGCCTGAACCGTGTGGACTGCTAGACTCGCTCTTGAATATTCTTTTAAACGGCAGGAGCAGGGAGACCGCCGTTTTCAAATGGTGGATGAATCGCCTCCCTTCTCCCACTACATTAGTCCAATTCCCTGATACTCATACCTCTGGAGTACCGAGATGGTAGGATGGCATCCACAAATGTATGCTCATAAGGTCGCGGTAGGGTATGAAATGGCTGCCGGGAGTTTTCTGCAGCTACATCATCGATAATACCCGTGCAGCATCGCAAAGGTATGTTTCCCTCTCACGGTCTCGGATCATTCAAAACCATGTGAAATGAAGAGGGATTATTCCTGCAGGATATATGCGACCAGGATCCCACCTACTATATTGGCGATGAAACCCTCTATCGCCCAGTCCACGAGCAACAGGAAAGGCAGGTTGATGAGCAGTCCGAGCATGAAAAAGCCCGGGAGACCTCCGACCAGGAACACCCCAAATCCATAGGTGACCCCCATACGTATCCGGCTCTTCCCCTTGAATAAGGGCCTAATTTTCAGATAGATAAACGCAAACAGAAGGGCGGCGATATAACCCAGGATCAGAGAGTAGACCGAGAAGGAAAGCGGCGGGGGGCCCGCCGTGGGCATCATCAGTTTGCTCCAGACCGGGAAATAGGCGGGGTCCATATAGTACGGCAGGGTGAGAGCGGCACCTACGAGGTGAACCAGATACGCGAACACCGTATACGCAAGAGCCGCAAAAATGAAGCGTATGATATTGATCCGGGCCATATTGCCAGACGTCTGCATATCATGGCATAACCATTTCGTTCCATTCCCACGAGATGACCGACGGGTCTAGCCAACTCGAGGACCTCCGAATGTGGGAAAAATCGATCCTTGGCGGCCCTTCCAGGGGTCGAATCTGCCGCGAAAATAGGCGAGGATGATAGCGGGGTTTGCTCGGACTCCGGGTAGGAGGGTGCAAGTGCGAACCATCCGAGCTCTTGAACCTCCCTTATAGGGTCTTCCCGCAGACCCTTACCTCCGGCGACGTGATCCGTTCACTCCATCGGCTGGTTTATCTTGGGGATGTGGAATGAAGATGATCGCAGGTATTCCCGCAACCGACTACCGTTCAGTGGAGTAATCTTAATTAGCCTCTTTAACCGTACCGGCCGCGGTGAACTTGTTTATGGCCACCATTGTCCATTTTGACATATCCGCAGAGGATACCGGAAGAGCAAAAAAGTTCTATTCCAAACTGTTCGGCTGGAAATTCGACACCTATCCCGGACCCATGGAGTATCATCTGATCACCACCACCAACCTGGATGGAACCCCCGGGGTGGGAGGAGGGATGGGAAAACGGAATGAGTACTCGTTATTGGGAGCCCGGAATTATTACGGGGTGAAGTCCATCGACGCGGCCATGGAGAAGGTGAAAAGTCTCGGAGGGAAGGTCGTAACCCAAAAGATGGCCGTGCCGAAGATGGGGTACATGGTAAACTGCGAAGACACCGAAGGCAACGGATTCGGCCTCTGGGAAGCAAATCCCGAGGCAAAATAATCCCTTCATAAGAGGGATCCTTTCTCCCAGATTTTTCTTTGGCGGCCACCGTTTAATCGATATGCTCATATCTGCCGGATCAAAAACGCAGGTAGGATGGATCAGGAAGATACGAGGGTACCGGCATTCATGCAGCAGATGGCGGGCGCGGTGAATGCCAATGCGGCGGGACTCAACGGGAAACAGATCAAAGAATTTTTCCGCCAGCTCCAGTCCGCCAAGCGGGTATATGTAACGGGTGCTGGACGTTCCGGATTCGTGGCCCGGGCCTTCGCGATGCGCCTGATGCACCTCGGATATGAGGCCTTCGTGATTGGAGAGACCATCACTCCCGCGTTCCAGTCCGGAGACCTGCTGGTGGCCTTCTCAGGGTCCGGGGAGACTCACTCTATCCTGTCTATCTGTATGACCGCCCACTCCCTGGGGGGAACGGTCTGTCTCATCACCGCGTCTCCGGATTCGGCCATGAGCCGGATCGCCGACTGCATAGTGAGTCTGGGCGATCTCTCCTCCTATTACAACCGTGACGCCCATACATTCGAGGTTCGCCAGCTGGCCGGGAAGTACCGGTCCGCCACCTCGGCCTTCGCTCCGCTGGGAACCCTCTTTGAAACTCTTGCCCTGATCTTTTCCGATGCGGTGATCTCCGTGCTCATGGAAGAGAAAAAGGATGAACTTCCACACCTACAGGATCGGCTTACTAACATGGAGTGACGGACACGGAAACCCCGGGATACATCATGACCGTTTGAGGTCATCAAGGCGGAAAGTCTCAAAATCGTCGCATACGTATTTAGGATGTACATTGCCATATCGGTCGCACCGGATGGAGGTGAGCGATACCTGACGGCCATAATGGCAGGAGCTGCAGGAACGTCTTTTTGTCTCACGGGGTCTGTAATGGGGAGGTTCCATCATTCCTCCGGTACAGCAGCTGTTCGGTATGAGACGATAACATTTTTGGCGTACCGGATCGGGAAAAGATACAAAATTCCGGAAAAATTACGAATCCTGAAAAACGATAGGTACAGTCCTTTTTCGGCCAACAACTTACCTATAATCACAGAGGTAAAATTATGAAAAATCATTCATATTATTGTACTGTAAAGTGAGTGAATTAATGCGTGAATCCTGTTAAGGGTTCATCCAAGAACGTTATCGGACCGTCTCACGCACGTCCTTCCAAATCTATCTGCGGAAACACTATTCCAGCGTCCTGCCCAATGGTGGTAGAGAGAATTTACCACCATCACTTCAACCGGATATGATCCCATTCCACCTTAGCATTCCGTATTACAAGATCTCCCGGATACATTCCGACGAACGCTAGGGGTTTCCCTTGCGGGGACTGACCATGAGACCAGGATTTTCATAACGGGGCATGGAATTCGCTGCGGCGAATCAAAGACCGGGAATCCGCTTGGCGAGTTCATCCCAGTCACTTCCACTAACGCTCCGGATAGCCTCCCGTATCCCTGCGAAGGCAGGCGGGGGTAACATCAATTGCCAGATACGGGTCATATTCTCC
>JBAIXL010000172.1:0-1630 GCA_037916685.1 Methanolinea tarda | reverse complement strand
CGCTGCCTGTATTGCCTGTCAGGGATATTGTTGTTTTTCCCTATATGATACTGCCATTGTTTGTGGGCAGGGATTTGTCAATAAAGGCGATTGATGAATCCCTCAACAGCCACAGAATGATCCTCCTTCTTACACAAAAAGATCTTGCTGTCGAGACACCAGGCCCCGAAGATCTGTATGCCGTGGGGACTGTGTGCATGATCATGCGGATGCTCAAACTACCCGACGGCAGGGTAAAGATACTCGTACAGGGGCTCAACAAGGCACGGGTGGTTCTGTTTTCCCAGAGAGAGCCTTTTTTCATGGCCGAAATTGAAAAGATAACCGATGAGAAGACTGTCGAAACGTCGCTGGAAAACGAGGCTTTGGTACGGAACGTTAAGGAGCAGCTGGACAAGGCGGTATCACTGGGCAAGGCCATAACCCCAGACGTAATGGTCGTCATAGAAAACATCGATGAGCCGGGAAGGCTCGCCGATCTCATTGCCTCACATCTCGGACTGAAGACCGATCAGTCTCAGGAGATCCTTGAGATGACAGATCCGGTGGGGCGACTGAAGCGGGTGGGCGAACTTCTATCCAGGGAAGTGCAGCTTTTGACAATACAGCAGAAGATCCAGACCGAAGCCCGGGGAGAGATCGATAAGACCCAGAGGGAGTATTTCCTGCGCGAACAGCTTAAAGCGATACAAAGGGAACTGGGAGAAATCGACGAGCGTGCCGAGGAGGTCCGGGAATTCAGAAAGAAGATAGAAGAGGCGCAGATGCCTGAAAAGGTCATGAAAGAGGCGGAGAAACAGCTGAAGCGGATTGAGAAGATGCACCCTGACAGCGCGGAGGCAGGGACCATCAGGACATACCTCGAATGGCTCACCGAACTGCCGTGGTCGAAGAGTACCAAGGATCAACTGGATATTCGGAAGGCGGAAAAAGTGCTGAACGAAGACCACTATGACCTCGAAAAAGTCAAAGAGAGGATTCTTGAATACCTCAGCGTGAGAAAACTAAAAGAAAAGATGAAAGGCCCAATCCTGTGCTTCATCGGCCCTCCTGGCGTCGGCAAGACCTCCCTGGGTCGTTCCATCGCGCGGGCACTGGGCAGGGAATTTCTCAGGATGTCCCTGGGAGGGGTACGTGACGAGGCAGAGATACGGGGGCATCGGCGGACCTACGTGGGGGCACTCCCCGGGAGGATAATCCAGGGCATCAAGCAGACAGGAACGAACAACCCTGTGATAATGCTTGACGAGGTGGACAAGATTGGCATGGACTTCCGGGGAGACCCCTCGTCCGCACTCCTCGAGGTTCTTGATCCGGAGCAGAATAATTCGTTCGTAGACCACTATCTTGCCGTTCCTTTTGACCTGTCGAAGGTCATGTTTATCACGACGGGGAATCTTGCCGATACCATACCCGGTCCTCTGAGAGACAGGATGGAAATTCTTTACCTCTCGGGGTACACCGACGAAGAGAAGGTCCAGATTGCCAAGAAATACCTCGTCCCAAAACAGCTGGAGGAGCACGGCATAACTACAAAGATACTGAGGATAGGCGAGTCCGCCATCCGTCAAATAATTGCCCAGTACACGCGGGAAGCGGGCGTCAGGAACCTCGAGCGCGAAATAGCAAA
>JBAIXL010000171.1:0-2560 GCA_037916685.1 Methanolinea tarda | reverse complement strand
AGGGGGCTTACCACCGAATTCTCCGGGCCGCACCTGGGCCTCATCGAGATGGCGCACTGGTATGAAAATATTCTGCTCCTTGCGTTGATCGTCCTGTTTTTTTCGTTCAATCCACTGATCGGCGTGGTGGTGGCTTTGCTCGCTTATTTTGCCGAGGTCTTCACCGATAATGCTTTTGCACGCGTGAAATGGCAGGTTATGTTCGTTTCCACATGGGTCTTTACCATCTTGGCCGGCGTGTCGAACCTGATCATCGTTCACTATGTACTGCGGAGGTAGGGTATGTCGTCTCTCAAACGGTCCCCGTGGGTGCTGCATTATAATGCCTCGAGCTGCAATGGATGCGATCTGGAACTGGTCGCAACCCTGACCCCGATGTATGACCCGGAGCGCTTCGGGATCATCAACACAGGAAACCCGAAACACGCGGATATATTTCTCGTCACCGGTTCGGTCAATGCCAGGAACGCGTCAGTCCTGCAGACCCTTTTCGACCAGATGCCTTCTCCCAAGGCGGTGGTGGCCATCGGCATCTGCGCCACCTCGGGCTGCGTCTTTCAGGAGGCGTACAACGTGCTGGGGGGCGTTGACAAGGTGCTGCCGGTCGACGTCTACGTTCCCGGCTGCGCGGCCCGGCCGGAAGCAATCCTGGACGGGATTCTGAGGGCGGTGGAAGTTCTGGAGCGTAAACGTTTGGAGCGCAAGAAATCGCCCAGCGTTGCCGCGGGGGAAGGCAAACAGACGGCATAAAGGGGGATTGCCATGATTGAAGAACAGGAGATGGTAAGCATTGATAAGAAGGAGTTGGTGGGGGCTGTAGCAGAGCTTCGGGCCTCGGGATACCGGCTTGTCCAGATCTGTTGCACGACCCGTGCCGACAACTACGAGATGAACTATTCCTTCGACCGGGATTACCGGTTCAAGAATCTCCGGTTCTCGGTGAAAAACGGCGAAGAGGTCCCGAGCATCAGCTATATATACTGGAATGCTTTTCTGTATGAGAACGAGATTCACGACCTATTCGGCATCCCCATTACGAATATCGTGATCGATTACCGGGGAACTCTCTACAGCACGCGCATACCTTCTCCCTTCAGGCTGACGGAGAAGCCCGCCGAGCAGAAAGAAAGCGGAGGGCAGCCTTCGTAGGAAGACCCCTTAAGGAGGAACATCGATGGCCAAGATCAACGCAATTCCCTTCGGTCCGCAGCACCCCGTACTCGTGGAACCCATTCACTTCGACTTGGTGACCGAGGATGAGACGGTGGTGGATGCCATCCCGGTCATCGGCTACGTCCACCGCGGGCTGGAGAAGCTCGTCGAGAAGAAAGACTTCATCGAGTACACGTACGTGGCGGAGCGGATATGCGGCATCTGCGGGTACATGCATGGGTTCGGATACTGCCATACCATCGAGCAAGTCATGGGAATAGAGGTTCCGGAACGCGCCCAGTATCTGCGAACGATCTGGGCCGAACTCTCCCGGATCAACAGTCACCTCCTGTGGCTCGGGGTGGCGGCCGATGCCATGGGCTTCGAGAGCCTGTTCATGCATTCCTTCCGCATCCGGGAACACATCCTGAACATGATCGAGGCGACTACGGGCGGGAGGATGATTTTCGGCTGCGTCAAGATTGGGGGCGTGAGGAGAGATGTGCCCTCCGACGAGCTCCGCAACATCGTCACGCGGCTCGGCGAGCTCGAACCGCAGATCCGGGAAATCACAGAGGTCTTTCTCAAAGACTATTCGGTGGAAAACCGGCTACGCGGGGTGGGGGTGATCTCGAAGGAGGAAGCGTACCAGCTGGGGATGGTGGGCCCCATGCTCCGGGCCAGCGGGGTGGCGTTGGACACCAGGAAAATAGGCTATGGCGTGTACAAGGAACTTACCTTTGAGCCGGTCGTGGAAACTGCGGGAGACTGTTACGCCCGGTGTGCAGTGCGGGTGAGGGAGATATTTGCATCGATCGATCTTGTCCGACAGGCGGTCAAAAAGACCCCGGAGGGACCGATCGAAGTCAAAGTGAAGGGAACCCCCAACGGCGAGTTTTTCGGCAGGCTCGAACAGCCCCGGGGCGAGGTCATTTACTATGTAAAGGGAAACGGGAGCAAATTCCTGGAGCGATTTCGGGTGAGGGTTCCCACCTTCGCCAACCTGCCGGGGATGATCAAAATGCTCAAAGGAGCCCAGATCGCCGATGTGCCGACCCTCATCGTCACCGTTGATCCGTGCATCAGCTGCACGGAACGATAGGGAGGACCCATGCGCATAAATGAACGATTTTTCGGGATCTCCAAGACGATTACTCAAAGCCTGTTCGGAAAGCCGGCGACCCTGATGTATCCCCAGCGTCCGCGGGCTTATTCTGCGGCCACACGGGGTATGGTCAAAAATGAGATTGAGAAGTGCATCTTCTGCCGACTCTGCGAGAGGAATTGTCCGACCGCTGCGATCGTGGTCAGCAAAGAAAGGAAGGAATGGCAGATCGACAGCCTGAAGTGCTGCACCTGCCGACGGTGCGTGGAGGTTTGCCCGGTGAAGTGCCTCACGATGCACAAC
>JBAIXL010000170.1:0-2401 GCA_037916685.1 Methanolinea tarda | reverse complement strand
TCCTCCAATGGCCACGGGTCCACGAAGGCTCTGCAGTGGCCCTTCCGGGAATGGGGTGCCACCGCGGTGATCTCCGGGCATGATCACGTCTATGAGCGGCTGGTGGTGGACGGCTTCCCCTATTTCGTCAATGGGATCGGAGGAGCTACCCTCTATTCGTTTGGAGATCCGATCCCGGGCAGCGAATTCCGGTATGACGGAGGATACGGCGCCCTGCTGGTTTCCGCCGATACCCGGAGCCTCACCTTCCGGCTGTATACCGATCAGCAGAAAGTCATCGATACCGTTACTCTTGACTCGAAGTAGTCGGAATACGCCCGGATCGGATCTGCGGGTCGGTCGGAGTTCTCCCGAATCGATCGTACTCGCGAAGAACTAGGATCCCCGCTCTCCCTGAGGTACGGGTGTCCGGAAATATCCCCGGGGGATGCGGATCGCAAACCGGGCACCCGTTCCCGGTTCCCCTGTCTCCCGGATGTCCATGTGGGTGATGGCCAGGATATTGCGGATGAGAAACAGTCCGAGCCCCCTCTTTGTTCCGGTCCCCCGCTGAAAGAGCCGTTTCCTCGCATCCGGTGAGATGCCGATGCCGTTGTCTTCCCAGACCAGCTCCAGTCCGTCATCCTGTTCCTGCCAGGATACGCGGATCTGGGTGACTTGCCCTCCATGCCGCAGAGAGTTGTCCAGCAGGTTGTAGAAGATCTTCTCCAGCATGGGATCGGCATAGATCTCCTCATCTTCTCCCGCTATCGAAACAGAGACGGCGTGGAGATCGGCCGGATAGATGCGGACCGCCCGCTCGATAGTCTCCCGCAGATTCTGCCACTGTGCCGATTCCGATCCGATGTTCTGGTATTCGCGGGTAAATTCGATCTGGGTCTGGATCGCCTCGGCTGCTTTCACGATCGTATCCAGATATCTTCGGCACGATTGGCAGGCCTCATCATCCTCCATGAGATGCAGGTAGCCGAGGATGACCGTGAGCTGGTTGAGCAGGTCATGGCGGGTGATGGTGTTCATGAGCTGGAGGTTCCGGTTCAGCTGTTTCACCGCCTCCTCGGCCTGTTTCCGTTCGATCGCGTAGCGCAGGGAACGGGAGAGGAGTAGACCGCTCACATCTCCCTTGAAGAGGTAATCCTGGGCGCCCAGCTGTACCGCGGACAGCCCGATCTGTTCATCCTGCAGGGCGGTGAGCACCACGATAGGTACCTGTGGAAACCGCTCTACCACCTGACGCAGTGTGTCCAGCATGTGGCTGTCGGGGAGCATCAGATCGAGGAGGATACCGTCCACTTTCTCCCGGGTGAGCATCTCCAGGCCTTCCTTGAGCCGGTGGGCGATTCGAAGGCGGAACGGGTTATCTGGTATCTCCTGGAATGTCTCCTGAAGGAACCGTACATAGGCCGGATCATCCTCGATTAGCAGGACGTTCACCCGTTCGTGCATGGACGGTACCGTGTGTTGTTAGAGATCTTTCTTGCCTTATACTTTGGGACGGATGACCCGGTATTTCCATGGTGGGATACCGGGAGATCGGGATGCATCGAAACCGGCGGACACGGGCGTGCGAGCGGATGTAAGCAAGGATATCAAGAAATACCTCCCCGCCCACCGGTATAGAGATGTCTCGAACCGTTCTGCTGGTAATCACCCTGATAGGAGCCTTCCTGATCACCGCGGGATGCATCGGTGGAGGAGGGGATACGCCGGTGACGGTCTATTTCTTCTACGGTGCCGAGTGCCCCCACTGCCACAACGTCATGCCGTTCATCGAGAACCTCTCCACGAAGTATCCAGAGGTGGATTTCCAGATCCTGGAGACCTGGCATAACGAGACCAACCATGCCCTGTTCATCTCTATGAATCAGCAACTGGGTATCCAGAGTGCGGGCGTCCCCGAGGTCATCGTGTCGGGCAATTCTACTCCGCTCTTGGGAGATCGGGATATACCGGCCTATCTCGAATCGGTCCTGCTTGAACAGCTGCAGAAGAAGTAGTTCATGCATTTCTGGAAAAACCGGTGAGAGTCACCGATTTTTCTGTTTCAGGTGTACCTCAATCTCCATCCGGCGTCTTCCATCAGGATGGGATGGGAAGGGGGCTTCGCTGGAAGACGGTTTTAATTCTTTCGTCGGCGCGATCTCCTCTCTTAACCTTTACGAATCTGTTCGGTTTATTATCTTACGACGGAGAAGGGGCCCGAGTATTTTACTTTCACACCCCGCACGGCATGAGCTCTTATACCCTTCCGGATAACCAAGGGAGTGCCGGGCGGGATCGGACCAGCCCCTCCCGGTTGACCTTTCCTGGCAGGCACGCCGGCGGATGGTCGATCTACGCGGGTTACAAAAAGAGGCAAAACATCGCCTCCAAACGGGCAGAATGCTGTGGCCGGTTCTCA
>JBAIXL010000169.1:0-1551 GCA_037916685.1 Methanolinea tarda | reverse complement strand
CTCTGGGCCCAGTAGACGAAGATAACTGGAGCGGCATCCCAGTTCCCCGCGATGGCCAGGACAATGGTGAGCAGGTTGGCAGCCAGAAGAGAGAGCAGGGTTGGGGTAAGGGTAAAATCGTTTGGATGAATGCGGGGGAGGAGTTCCGACAGCTGCATAAGGCCACGTCGGGAATGCCAGGGAGAACTGAATCGCCAGAAATACAGGTAGTCCTGGTGAATCCGCCTCAATCCACAAGAGATTCCCTGAGTCTACTCTGATCGTCTTCCCATTTAATATACCGATATCGTGGAACAATCCTCTCCGATGCCTCTTGGTATTCCACAGTGATCCGTGTACTGGTTTCCACAAAGATCTCTCTTGATTTCACCTCCGGTCCCTTCATTAAAGGGATACAGGGTGTTTGGTTTGGAGAGTGTTGCGTTCGATGGAAGCTACCCGGATTTTTACTGTACTCTCAAAATGCGTCCTAGAACAAATCAGAATACTCGTTTGGCCTCTCTTAAACTGAAGATGAATAAATAATCTCTCAATTATTCAGTCTCTACCTGGATCATTAGCCCGAATTACCTAAAAAAAGAATTAGCAGGTGATAGGAATATTCTGGCAAAGAGGTGGGCCTCCCGATTTGCCTTCATTGAACGCCTCTAGAAGGTCGTTCCAGTCGGAAACACGAGTCCTATCTGCGGAGGACAGTGAACAACCCTGTTCGCAGGTGATGTCATCGAGGAAGTCCTCTGCATCTGCCAGCGTTGTGCCCAGCGCTGCTTCGGATGCGGCACGGTCGTCCAGACAATCCTGGATGGATAACTCCGCCGTTACCACTTGCCGGTAGAGTTGGTTCAGCGGATTTTCATAGGTAGTCGTTTTCTTTCCACTCCCTTTTGTGCATCGGGCACAGGCCTCTTTTCCCAAGATCTTGGCCGCACTTTCAGGAGAATCCACAGAAACTTGGCCGAGCTCCAGACTGAAACCGCACTGGCTGAACATCGCGTTCAGGACACAGGGATGAGTAGACCAGTATCCTGCACCGAATGTACACCCTTCACATGCATCCCCCATTCCATCGCTATTAGTATCTGTCTGGTCCTCATTGGGAACGAACGGACAGTTATCGGAGACATCCGCGATGGTATCACCATCGTCATCGGGATCGCAGGCATCCCCCATTCCGTCAAGATCGGAATCGGTCTGATCGGGGTTCCATGCTCCCGGGCAATTATCTCCTGCTCCGATCCCGTCGTTATTCCCCACCGTGACCTTCAGGGTGTCGGAACCCTGTAAATCTTCATGGTCCGTAATCCTGACGGTAACCGTGTACACCCCCACCGCGGTATAGATATGACCGAGGTCAAAGGTCTTGTCCTCATGAAGGGCCAATGCGGTTGGGAGGCCGTTCCCATAGTCCACGGTCGCCGTCCAGGTGTCTTCTATAGGCGCAGGATCGCTGAAGTACCCGCTGGAGGTGAACGCCACATTGACCTCGCTGGAGGCATCATCACCGGCTTCCACGACCGGTGCGGTGTTGGATGCCTGCTGCGGGAAGAGGAA
>JBAIXL010000168.1:0-13346 GCA_037916685.1 Methanolinea tarda | reverse complement strand
TATTTGGTTTCAGGATCCTTCAATTCTTCCAGAATGCGCTCGATGATCATCTTTTCCGGGTGAGAGATCGCCTTGATTCGTAATCCGATGTCTTCGAAGGAAGCAAATGGTTTTTTGTTCCGTTCCTCGAGGATCTCCCACATTAATTTTTTTCCGATACCGGGAAGAAGATGCAGCATGTGCATCCGCGGGGTAATGGAGATGGCCTTATTGAAAAAATCCACGAAGCGATCCTTGTGTTCGTTGACAATGCGCTCGACGGCGAACGGCAGCTCCAGTTTTGCCGTAGGAGTCAGATCGTCATACCCAATGCGGCGTTTTACCCGTTCGATCTTCTCGCGCTCTTCGTCCCCGATGTAGACAAGTTCGTGGATCTTGATATCCTGCACTTTAGGAATGAGTTCCAGTAGCTTGAACTGTTCAATCCCCACTCCCTGAATCAGGGGCTCTCGCTTGTATATGGGGCGGGGATCATCAGATCGACCTTTGAGGAGGACATCCAGTACTACCGCATACTGTTCCTTTTTCTCTGTCTTCATGGATCCTCACCTACAGGTGGGCCAAGACAAGATCGAGGATGATATCCAGCTCTTCTCCGGTCAGGGTGAAGCGTTCCTTCGCATAGATTGCCCTCAGCTCGTCCCGGCTCCGGGGCATGATGGTGGCAATCCGGTGCGCGATGTCTGGTTTCATCTTCTCGAGCTTCTGGAGCTCTGTGACCAGATCCTTTGCCTTTTCTGCGGTGGTCTTGGAGAGAAGACTGGCATGCTCAATACTCCGGCGCAGCTCATAGGACATCTCGATTCCTGCCTCGCGCCTTTCCTCTTCTATCTTCAGGAGTACCTCTTTGAGTTCCGGAAGCGTAATCCGCTCTTCCGTAATCAGTGCCTTTACCTTCATGCCCGTCTTCACCTCGGAAATTATTGTGCTTTCAGGTGCTGGGGTAAGGCGATCACCGTTTTGCGGGATTCACCGTCCGTCACTTCCAGCACCCAGGCACGCCCCCGCTGTCCCGTGACCGTTCCGGTCTTTCCGTGAAACCGGCGGTGGGGCATGCCCTTGTGAATACTGGGCTCAATTACCACATGAACCTTCTGACCGATCTCAAAGTTCTGGATCAGCGCAGAAACCGGGGGGAGTCCTCGTTTCCGTAATCCTTTTTTCATCAGGTAGCGCGTCTTTTTCCTGGGTCCGTTATGATGTGCCATGGATATCTTCCTCTCCGCTCCCTACAGGGGGGCAGGACTCTACTGTATCATCGGGATTATTGACGTGCAGGACATCGATGCGGGTTACGCGGGCATTTCTCCCCAGCAGACCAGAGAGACTGGGTTCTGTGCGGCCTTCATCACCGGAGATCAGTTCCTTGATATACAGGCCTGCTTCTCCCGTCACATCGATGAGGAACCGCTCATTCTCGACACCCACTTCCTCGATGTCGATCACACGCCTCTCCCGGATCCGGTCCGCCCTTCGATGGGCCACCCTACGGGGAGTTCTCTGGAATATTATCCCCCCTTTGAGCCGGTTTAATGCGTCGTGCAGTTCATCCCGGGATATCCTGTCGTCAATTTCGACGAGAATCCTGTACTTTTTATAAGACTGTTTCGATTTAATGGTTTCCACGGCCGATCGTTCCGCAAATCCTTCCAGTGTTACCCCTATCCTTCCCGCCTCTTCATGGTTGATCCGATCCGCAAGCTCTGTCAGATTCTTGACACGAATACGGGGTGAGACCACCTCCATGATGAACGGACGCCCGGTACCCACCATACGGGCATCGATATCCTCGCGACCCGATCCGTGCAGGATCGCATCCTGGGCATGGAACGCCTCAATTATATGCCGGCCGATCAGCTCTTCCACCGAATCCTGGTACATTTTTCCCGTGTGCCCGCAGCGGGGGCATCCTTCCCCTCCGCACTCACGACAGAACCATCTCGTTTGAGGGATTCCCCGCTCATACTTACAATATCGGCCCCGTATAAACACCGGGTTCACCTGAACCGTAAGAGTCTCTCGCCCGGGCTCCAGGATCACCACCACATCCGGATGGCGGAAATCTGCTATCTTTCCGGTGAGACTCGCGATTCTCTTTCCTACTTCACGGTTCACCTCTGCCTTGAGGGGTTCAGGATCCGACAATCCCAGATCGCTCCATACCAGTTCTTCGCTTTCGGTGATGAGTGCAGGAACCCGTGTGCCCACGAGAAATGTCGAATATTCGATCCCATCGAGTGCATCACGAGCGCGCTCTGCCCATTCGCCCAGCCGAATAAAGAGATCACTGCAGATCCAGCAGGCCCGGGTCTCTTTCTCATAGGGCAGATTCCGGTCCATCAGATAACCAATGCGCAACGCACAACCTCGTTCATCATTGGTGAGCCCGTGTGAACGCTTGCCGAAGAATCGCCCCAGACAGTGATCACAGATAGGACCATATCCGAGAATTCGCCCTACCTGTTCCATCATGTCCATCCGGCCTCCCTCCGGTCCATTTCATTGTGGATCAGGGTAATCGCATGGTCGGCGTGAAGTGACCGGGGACCGACAGATACGCGCGGTCGACCCGAAAGATGGATCATTTCTTCTTCCGTAAGATTCAGATGATCGCTCAGAACAAAGGCGGTGGGAAGCATGTCCATGTTCCGGATATCCTGCCCGTCTTCATCGGCTACTGCACAGGGATGTTCCGTCACCAGAGTCTCAAGACCCGCCGCCCGCACGTAGATGCCGGGGGAGGTGCAGCGAAACACCGTACCCACCGGAAGCGAGAGTGATTTGCGTAGCAGGGCGGCGATACTCCGCTCATCCGGATGCAGGGAACGCACTTCACTACCCCGGATGAGAAGTGTCCTGGGAGGATGGGGTTCTCCCTTCAGAATGAGATAGCAGTCGGTATCCCTGCGCAGGGAATGGGAGAGAGTGAGTGCGGCCTGAACGCAGCGACATATCAGATCAAATCTCCCGCCCGTGCCCGGGAGATCATCGAGGTTAAAGGCCCCGTCAGTCCGGGAAAGATGGCCCACTACGGTAAACATTCTCATTGGGGTTTACCGAACTTCTTCATCAACCGCTGAAGGTTGAACTTACTTCCCCGCATTCCTTTCAGTGCCTGCTGCATCATACGGTGATACTTCAGGAGCTCCTTTACCTCTTCCGGAGTCGCCCCTGCCCCTCGTGCGATGCGGTGAATGCGGGAACTGCTGATCACCGTCGGATCGTCCAGCTCCTCTCTGGTCATGGAGTCCATGATCACCTTGTACCGTACCATCTTGGTGCTGGTGACATCATATGCATCCTGGGGGATCTCCATTCCTCCCATGGGAAGCATGCTCATCAGCTGTCGCAACGGGCCCATTCGGTTTAAGGCTTCCAGCTGTTTGTACATGTCCCTCAAAGTAAAACGGCCCCGCATGATCGCATTGACGTCCACATCTTCGGGATGGATTGCCTCTTCTGCCCGTTCCGCCAGCATTTTGAGGTCTCCCATTCCCAGGAGGCGGGAAATGAAACTGCCGGGTTCGAACCGCTCCAGATCCTCGATGGTCTCTCCACTCCCGATGAAGACGATCCCGCTCTTCGTTTCCGCAACCGCGGAAAGTGCTCCACCGCCTTTAGCCGTTCCGTCCATCTTGGTGACGATGACCCCATCGATGTCGATCGCCTCATGGAAGCGGCGTGCCTGGTCCGCCGCCTGCTGACCCAGGGCCGCATCGATCACTAGCCAGCGATGCCGTGCCTGGGAGATACGGGAGATCTGGATGATTTCCTCAATCAGGACATCTTCGAGCGCGTGTCTTCCCTGTGTATCGATGAGGACAACCTCCATCTGCCTGAACAGATCGAGACCGTCACGGGTAATGGCCAGTGCATCCCGCGAACTGGGCACCCCGTAGCAGGGGACGTTAATTCGGGCACAGAGGGTATTTAACTGTTCATAGGCACCGGGCCGGAAGATATCGGCACAGATCACTCCTACCCTCAATCCCTTTCGCTGGAAGTATCGAGCCAATTTCGCGGTCGTGGTGGTCTTCCCGCTTCCCTGGAGACCGGCCATCAGGATGACCTGGGGGGAGAGATCGACGGTACCCGCCTCTCCCACGAGGTTTACCAGCTCCTGATAGACGATGCGAAGGACATGTTCCCGCACGCCCATACCCTTGGGGGGTTCCTCCTCCAGTGCTCGTTTTTTTATGGTCTGGGTGAGATGGAGAACCAGTTTTACATTTACATCCGACTGCAGAAGGGCGCGCTGCAGATCCCGGGAGAGTTCATCCACGGCCGCGCGATCCACCACGGTTTTTCCGGCAAGTTTCTTCAGCGCATCTTTCAGGGATCCGCCCAGAGTATCCAGCATCAGGCCACCCCCAGCAATTCATCGACCAGGGCATCCGGAGAGAACGGTTCGAGGTCGTCATAGGCCTGCCCGGTTCCCAGAAAGGCAATGGGCTTGCCAATCGTGTGAGCGATGGAGATGGCGGCTCCCCCTTTCATATCCATATCTGCTTTCGTCAGTATGACCGCGTCTGTTCCTACCAGACGGTTAAACTCTTCCGCCCTGATCACGGCGTCGTTTCCTGCCACCGCTTCGTCCACGTACATCACCAAATCCGGTTGTATGACTCGGCGAATCTTCTCCAGCTGGTTCATCAGGTTTGCCCGGTTATGAAATCGTCCAGCCGTGTCGGCCAGCACCACGTCGGTCCCGTGAGCCTGCGCATATTGCACGGCATCGTAGATCACCGCGGTGGGATCCGCGCCTGTCTGATGCTGGATCACCTTGGTCTCCACCCTTTCCGCATGGGTCGAAAGCTGCTCCTGTGCTCCCGCCCGATAGGTGTCTCCCGATGCGATCACCACAGAGAATCCGTTTTTCCGAAGGAAGTGAGCGATTTTTGCCACAGAGGTGGTCTTTCCGGTCCCGTTCACCCCGGTAAAGAGGATCTTTACCGGTTTCTGGTGGCCCCGGACATACGTGACCAGATCGAATCCATCTCCGAGCACCCCTCGCAGGGCTGTGCGGAGACTATCCATCACCACCGCATCCACGGTCGACCCAATACGGCGATGCTTTCCCACCAGTTCCTTGCGCAGGATGGAGATGATCGCATCCGTCGTAGGAAGAGCCACGTCGCTTTCGAGCAGGATCATCTCCAGTTCCTGTAACGGTTCTTCGATGTCCTTGTCGGACAGAATTAGTTCCCGGTCCCTCACCAGGGTTTTAACTTTCTCACCAAGGCCGGGCTTCCCTTTCTTCTTTGATACGGGTGGAGGGGTTTCCTCAGAAGGAGTAGCAGTTCGTATCCTGGTGCCGAGTTTTTCCTGGACCTGCTTTAATTTGTGTTTAAGGGAATCAAACATAGCCCCCGCAGCCTTCCCCTATCCTGCCTGTGCCTTTCGGTAGGCCTGATCGATGCGTCGGGCGAGCTCATTGATCTGAGCCCGTACCTGTTCAAGCGAATCGGAGACTCTCTTCTCCAGAGTTTCCAGTTCTTTGGTACGATCTTCCAGGAACCCGATTGCCTCCTCATTCTTTTGCCGGATCACCACATCGGCACCGATGTTCACCAGGACATTGTCGGGATCGATGATTCGTGCGCGCAGAGTGGTCCCACCCCCAACCGGAACAAGAATAATCCCTTCCTTCTCAGCGGCGATTGCTTTCAGGGCTTCAATCGCGGCAATCGATTCCTGCCGCTGTCGTTCCATGAAATCCAGCTGACGGGAGAGGACCTCCGCCTGCTGACCATACTCCTGCAGATAGGTCTGGAGCGCCTGCACCTCGCGGGGATCCGCTTCGGCCACGTTATTCACCATCGATCTTTTTTATCTCCTGGATCCTGATGAGATTTCGCTTCAACCGGTGTTTACTCCCCACCAGCGTGAGAAATCCCTCCGCCGCTCCACTCTCATTCGGAGCGTCGATAATTTTTTTGTAGGGCTGCCATCCATTATTTATCTTGATCTCTCCTGAAACCTCGAATTCCATCACCATCACTCCATAAATCCAAACACTTCTTCGATTCTTCCCAGCTCGAATCCACTTGTCTGAAATCCGGCAAGATAACCCCTTTCGTTTACCACAAGTCCCGTGCCGATGAGACCACTGCCCAGATTCACCGATCCTCGGCCTACGGGAAGGCCGCTTACGGCTTCTAGCTGGTCCATTTCCTGATTGGTGGTTCGGGGATGCACCAGAATTCCGCGATTGGTGGCCGCCGCGGCCATTCCCACGGTCTTGATCCCACCCAAGGTCATACGGACCACTTTTGCCTTAAGAAAATCTCCGATCTCTTCTGCGAGGGCCGGGTCCATTTCGGGATGTATCGCGGCAAACGAATCCGTGACAAGGATCATATTGCCGCTGGCCGTGGCGGGGCCCGAAAGCCGCATGATCTCCCCATATTCCCTCAGAACCTGGTGTTCTCGTTCGGTAACCAACCCACTCACCACCATGCCCTGCCGGTTGCCGGTGAGCAGGGGGCCGATGAGAGAACTGTCCTGTATCGTGGTAAGGACCGGCTCTACTTCGAGCTCTTCCTGGAGCGTGTGGATAAAGGATTCGGGCGCATCCGGCGGAACGACAGCGATGTCATGGATGATGCGGGAGAACACTCCGATGTGGGGATCTCCTGCGTAGTCGACCGTACCACTCATGGAATGAATCAGCTCTCGGCCAGCTCTGCCTGGACCTGACCATCTTCGAACTTCATGGCCCGGATGCGAATTTTCGAGGGAGGGTGTTCGTTACCACGGGACCAGACCCGTTCATTGATACTCCGGTCGAGCTTGATGTCTTCACTTTTCATATGTCGAGAGAGGTATTTCCGTATCTCCTTAATCGCCCGGTTACCCCGTTTCCAGCGGGGGACCCGATCCACAACCCTGAGGGGGACCACATAAATCTGTTCGGTGAGTTTTTCCACCATGTCTACACCTTCAGTGTGCTCCTTCTCCAGTTCCGTCTCTTGGGATGGGAAACCACATTGCGTTTGGTACGCAGCATTACCCAAGCGGGTACCCGCCGATTCTGCTCGCAGGCTTTTGCCAGGCGCAATTTTCTTCCTTTACTCACTTTGCTCATATTTTTCTCCTTAAAGAAAGTCCTTTGAATCTATCAGACCTATCTGATGACGAGGGCATCCGACTAAACCCTACGGATATTCCAGTCCTTCTTTGTGGGCACTACCTGTTTTAACAATTCCTTTAACTGGGCATCCGTTATTCGTTGTTTCAATCGTCCACTCTGGGCCAGCATGATCAGCTGCTGTTCGATTGCCTTGGCAAACTCAGGGCGGGTTAGACGGATATTATTGAGTCGCTCCCGCGCCTCGGGTTCCAGGATTTGCATGAGGATCTGCTGGATCTGGGATTCCTGACGACGCTTCTGCTCCATCTCCTGCTCAAACATCTGCTGCTCGGCAGCCTGCCTCTGTAGCTGCTCCATTCGCCGCTTTCTTAGTTCTGAGAGTTCGTCGTCACCCATGAGATATCCGCCCTCTATCGTGGAGAGGTTCCTTCAGACACGGAGGCAGCGGCAAAGGTATGGGCAATATCGTCCACGAATGCCCTGCCCGCAGGAGAGATGGTTCGCCCGGTCTTGCTCTTCTCCACCAGTCCTGCCGCTTCCAACTGCTGCAACACCTTGCGTAGAATTGCTCCACTTCCCTTCCGGAATTTATTCGGTTTGGCTCCACGGTTTTTGGATCCCCCATACACCGATCGCAGTCTCTGGACACCGACGGGTCCGTCTCGGTAAATTCGGCGGAGAACCGCCCCCGCACGAATGTACCACCAGTTCGGATCTTCCGGGGGCAGCTCCTTATGAACTCCCGTCTTTACGAAGGGGGCCCATGCGGGGGGAGTGATCTCGGGTTTCTTCTTCAACTCCTCTCCCAACTTCTTGATGAGTGTATCGGGAGGGATGTCAAATGCGGTTGTCATTGAATAGGACCTCTCATTCCTGAAATAGCAGTCTTACCATATTTGTATACAGGACACTTATATATTTCGAGCCCGTGCCGGGTGATTTTACTAGTTGTTCTTTAAGAGGATTACCGTTCTTCCCCGGACCTGTCCCAGCGAGGTTCCGGTCTGTTCCGCGAGGGCCTCCGGGTCCATTTCGGCACTGCGCAAAAACCTGACTTTGACTATCTTTCTTGCTTTGATCTGCCTTCGGACCTCCTCACAGACCACGGAAGTACATCCTTTCTTCCCGATCCAGACTGTAGGTTTCAGGTCTGCAGAGAACGGTTTGTCATTCTCCATTCTTCACCAGCGAATAGCGCCTCTGTTTTCCACACCTGAGGCAGGTGACCACTACCTTGCGGCGGTGAATTCTTACCCGCGCGGTGATTCCTGGAACCATAAACGATTCACAGGAGCGGCAGTATCGCCTGCGCAGATCGAGGGGAATACGGATCCGGTGCCGCATCGCAATACGTCGGGCGAGTTGTACATATCGGTCGGAGAGGCAGGGGTCGGCGGGAAAGACTTCTTCTGCATTCCGGAACAGGATCTGGATACGTTCCCGTGCGATACGCTGAATTTCCGGGCTTCCTGACCGCATTGCCAAGGAGATCTTCCTTCCGTTTACTCGATACAGATTACCTTTCGTCCTTCAATTACGAGACGATCCTCGCAAAATAGTTTCGTCGCCTCCACGAGGATTTCATGTTCCTGATTGAGGATCCGCATGGAGAGAGCCTCCTCATCATCTTCTGGAAAGACGGGAACACACTGCTGCATTATGATAGGGCCGCTATCCATGCCTTCATCAACGAAATGAACCGTACAGCCCGAGATGTGAACTCCATACTCCAATGCCTGCTGTTGAGCATGCAAACCCGGGAAGGAGGGGAGGAGCGCGGGATGGATGTTGATGATACGGTGGTGGAACCTGCGAACGGTGACCGTATCCACGAGACGCATATATCCACAGAGGACAAAAAGATCCGCTCCACATTGCTCCATGGTGTCGCGTAGCGCCTGATCGTATTCTTTCCGGTCGCGAAAGGTTCCATAATCCAGGATACGAACCGGGATATCCGCCTGGGCCGCCCGATCCACGGCGTAGGCATGACGATTGTCCGTGATCAGGCAGACACAGAGCGCAGGAATGTATCCCTCTTCGATCGCGTCGATAATTGCCTGGAAATTTGACCCCCGGCCGGAAGCAAGAACGGCTATCTTTTTCATGTCGCACTTTCCCCTGACGAAATCGTCTGTCGTCCCGGTATGATCAGTTTAATGGTAGCGATGCGGTTCCGTCGCATCTGCATTACGCTGCAGGTGACCCCAGCCTCTTCCAGATCGACACTCTCCCCTTTACGAGGGATATGTCCCAGCCGTTCGGTGACCAGGCCCGCAATGGTTTCGTAGGATTCATCGATGGGGAGATTGAGACCCAGCTCCTCATTCAGATCTTCCACCCACATCCTTCCTCCTACCAGATACACCCCTTCCTCGATCTGCTGGAGCTGGGGTTCCTCCCGGTCATGTTCGTCCTGGATCTCACCTACGAGCTCCTCCAGGATGTCTTCGATTGTGACAATGCCGCTGAAGCTGCCATATTCATCCACGACGATCGCCATGTGGACTTTTTTATGTCGCATCTCCTTCAGAAGGTCATCGATCTTCTTTGTTTCCGGAACCAGATAGGGTTCCTTCATCACGTCCTTGATCTGCACACCCTCTTTTCGACGCAACACCACCGGGAAGATATCCTTCACGTTCAGTATGCCCACGATATTGTCGATCTGGTCGTGAAATACCGGAAGCCGGCTGTATCCCGTGTCGTTAAATACCTTGATAGCCTGATCTGGGGTCTGCGTATCCTCGATCATCACCGTATCCGGTCGGGGGGTCATTACCTCTCGGGCAATGGTGTCGCTGAATTCCAGAACACTGTACAGCAGTTCACGCTCATCCTGTTCAATCGCTCCCTCTTCCTTTCCCAGATCGATCCACCCTTTGATCTCTTCTTCGGTGATCCCGGGTTTGGCAAATGCCACCGTCAGATGGGAGGTACCACTCATCCGGTCATACAACCACAGGAACGGGAAGAAGAGGCGGGAGAGGAAATGAATGAAGGGGGCCATGCGTAACGCCAGCGATTCTGTCGATCGGACCGCAAAAATCTTGGGGCCAATCTCTCCGAATACCAGGAGAAGGAGCACGACCACGAAGGTGGCGATGCCTACCCCCGCGTCTCCAAAAAATTCGATGGCGATGGATGTGGCTAGGGAGGCCGCTGCTACGTTGACAATGTTATTACCGATGAGGATGGTGATCAGGGTGTGATCCGGTTTCTTTTTCAAAGCGGCCAGATGCTCTGCCCGCGTTTCCTTCGCTTGAAGGAGCAGACGTACCTTCGCCCGGGTGATGGAGATGATCGCGACCTCAGAGCTGGAGAAGACCGCAGAGAAAAACAAACAAACAATAAACAGAAATATGAGTATCGTGATTGAAATCATCAGTTCCACGCCGGCATACTATTCCGGCTCTATCTGGGTCCTTTTTCGGGATAAGAGCTATAGCGCTGGTGATTAATAAAACCAGTGATCAACTCCAGAATTCTTTCATGTAGGCGAGGTCCTGAATCAATAACGTGATGCGTTCTTCGAGGGATAGATCATGAGAGAAGTTCCTGTCTTCGATCTCCAGGCTGAGAGGCCCCTGATAGCCGCTGTCCCGTAATTTCCATAACATCTCCTGGGCATGAGCGTGGCCATGCAGAGGAAGGTGGGTCCGTCCATCCTCCGACCAGGAGAGATGGACCATGACCAGTCGGTCCCCGCAGAGATCGATATACCGGTCCAACTCCTCTTTTGATCGGAAAAGAGCATGAGAGGTGTCCAGGGTAAATCCAAGCCAGGACTCTGCGTCCAGCAGCTCTTTCATTGATTCCGGGGTGCTGATAAGAGAATTGACGGTAGGTTCCATGTTTTCCATGGCCGCACGGACCCTCCTCCCCTTGATCTCGGTCCGCAGCGTGTCCAGGAACTTTTCAAATCGTTCATACTCCTGTCTTGCGGGGACCCGTTTTACGGTCCTTCGGCCCGGATGAAATGTGACCACTTCGGCACCGATGGATTCGGACAGATTCATCGCCTCCACTGCGTACTGTCGGGAGATCTCCGCCACCCGGGGGTTGATCGAGCAGGGATTCAGGTCCAGCACCGGTGCGTGAACATTCAGGCTGAGACCGGGATATTGACGGACAAGCCCGACCAGCTCCGCGATAGGACAGTTGCGAATCCAAAAATGAGGAGTTTCCATCCAGAACTCCATTCCATCAAATCCCGCCTCCTCGGTGTAGGCAAATAATTCATCCAGTGGGTACCCATGGAAAAACATGCTGGAGACCGCAAACTGCACCATACGGATCGCTCTTCCTGAGGTACTACTCTCTTCCGGTGAGTAAAAACTTCATCTGGATACGGGTGCCTTCCGGTTCCAAGGTCTCCCGGCCGCATGCCAATCCTTCATAGTCCGTGACCGCAAATATCATCTCAGATGCCGCTGGTGGATCCCGAGACAGAGGATATCGCGCTGAAGCGTATCTACACGGTGTCAGAGGTATCCCGTATCCTCAGGGAGATACTCGAGGATCAACGGTTGCAGGACATCTGGATCCGGGGCGAAATAACGAATGTCCGTTATAACGCAGGGGGGCATTGCTGGTTTTCCCTCACCGAACAGGTTTACGGCCGGACCAGCATGCTCAATTGTGTGATGTGGCGCAGTGATATCGCCTCTCTGTCATTTTCTCCCACCAATGGACTCGATGTCCTCGCATTTGGATATGTGGATCATTATGAGCCTCAAGGCAGGACGCAGGTCTCTATCCGTGATATGCGCCGTGCAGGGGAGGGAGAGAAACATCTCCTCGTCGAACGTTGGAAAAAAGAGCTGGCTGCAGAGGGGCTCTTTGCCCAGGAAAGGAAAAGACCTCTTCCTCCGTTTCCCCTCCGCATCGGTGTGATCACCTCCCCCACCGGAGCGGTCATCGAGGACATTAAGAACGTGATCGGCCGCAGGTTCCCACTGGAAATAATCTTGTCTCCCACCATCGTCCAGGGAGACAAAGCCCATCTGGCCATCGCCGAGGCGATACGTCGTGTGGACGGACGGGCGGATGTACTCATCATCGCCCGGGGAGGAGGTTCCTTTGAGGATCTGTTTCCGTTTAATCATCCGGAGGTGGTGAGGGCGGTTTCACAGTGTTTCACTCCCGTGGTGAGTGCGATCGGCCACGAAGTGGACGTCACACTATGCGACCTCGCGGCAGATATGCGGGCTCCCACTCCCTCAGCCGCCGCAGAACTGGTGGTGAAGGACCGGTCCGGCCTCATGACCGATCTCCAGGGAATCAGAAATGAACTCCGCGCAGGTCTGGAAGAACGGCTGGAAAGGATGAGACGTGCGCTGGAGGATGGACGCCTCCATCTTCACCCGCGACGTCTTCAGAGAAGGGTCGGCGAACGGAGACAGGAGCTGAACGATTTCTCGGAGCAGATCCTTCGGACTATGAGATCCCGCCTGGAACGGGAACACCTCGTCCTGGACCGCCTTGCTGCGACCGTGCGTGCCCAAAACCCCCATACGGCCCTTCAGAAGGGATACTGCATCGTACTGAAGGAGGGTAGGCCGGTTCACTCGGTGAAGTCATTTGAAAGGGGAGATCGTCTGGATCTCAGAGTGCAGGACGGACGAGTAGGAATACGGGTAGAAGAAGTGGTCAGAAATGAAGACATATGAGCAGATGATGACGGAGTTACGGGACATTGTGCGGAAAATCGATGATCCGGCTACCAGTCTGGATGAGAGTATCGTTCTCTATGATCAGGGAATGACACTGATAAAAGCCTGTGAAGAACTGTTGAACCACGCGGAACTGAAGATAACTGAACTCAATCAGGGGTGACTACGGCCATCTCTATGGTCAGATCTTCCTTATCTCGAAGCCGATGGATGAGGCTTCTCGGCAGCTGAACCGCCGCCAGGTCTGAACAGATCCCTACTGTCCTTTCGTCAATATACCGGCTTCTTCTCCATACCAGATCATGAGGATGAGATAGGGTGAGGCCCGCGGCCCCCCGCGACAATACCTGGATCTCACAGGTGCCGGTCCGCAATGTGGTGAGCAGGATCGCTCGATCATCCCGCAGTAGTCGAGAGAACACGGGATTGAGATCCGCGGCTCCCTTGTCGGCCCCCACCCCGATGATACAGTCCCCCTGTAGAGTAAGATCTGCATCCCGGGTAACCTCAAAGGTGGAGGGATGGGTCCCCCGTATATTACGATGGCCGCGGCACTGGACCGTTTCGAACGCCTGCAT
>JBAIXL010000167.1:0-3413 GCA_037916685.1 Methanolinea tarda | reverse complement strand
ATAGGGATTTCCGATCACGGTCGCCGGGGTCCCGCCGGAATAAAAGACCCCCCTCTCCCGGATGGTGAGTATCCCAAACGCGGTCAGAGCCACGCCTCCTAGCAGGGCAATGGTTCCCGAGAACTGAACTGCGGCCGCCGGTGCTCCGAGTACGATCACTAAAAATACGCACGTCTCGATGATGATATGCCCCACCGATACTTTGGGCCCTGCAATCCATCCTGACTTCATCGAAGCCTGTATCGTCGCCACAAGAGTCGGGCCAGGTGCAAGAGCTCCCGTGAATCCAATCAGGAAAGATATCAGGAATACCTCCGGGACCGACACCATTACGTATCATGTCTCTGGTTACAACAAATAGGAGTTGCCATACGAACAACCTTGCAGAATCTCAGGGATCATAACGGGGATATACCGCGGCTTCCATGTTGTAAGGAGAGATGGACATTCTTACCCTTCTCCTTATCTCCATTGGCCTTGCCATGGACTGTCTTGCGGTGTCTCTGGCGGCGGGGACCAAGAAAGCCATACCGAGAGTGCGAACCGCAACCGTCCTCGCTCTCCTGTTCGGAGGGTTTCAGTTCCTGATGAATGTGGTGGGGTGGGCTGTAGGGCTTACGCTTCTCCCGGTCATCTCCGGGTTTGATCACTGGGTCGCGTTCCTTCTTCTTGCCGGGATAGGAGGAAAGATGATCTACGAAGGAGCGCGGGGTGAAGGGGATGTGGAATGGTCCGACCTGCGATCTCATACCCTGCTTCTGCTCGCGGTGGCCACAAGTATCGATTCTTTAGGAGTCGGGCTTTCGTTCGCCCTACTTGCCACGGGGATCCTGATCCCTGCACTGGTCATCGGCATTGTGTCCGCGGCCGTTTCCTATGCCGGTGTGTTTCTGGGGAGCCGTCTTACCGAACGGTTTGGGGAGCGCACGGAGATCCTTGGGGGAGTGATCCTGATCGGAATAGGAACCCGGATCCTTCTCGAACATCTTACAGGTTGATCGACAGTATCGAGATCTATTTATAATCTGAACACGCAGGTTATTGGCTGTAGCGAGACGAAGGTGGATATTTTCGTCATAATAGAAGATACGGGTTCAGATATTTCAGTTTTCAAAAAAGCATTGGTGTGACAGAATGGTATCGGATATCCTGGTACACGCAGGCCTGCTCCTTTTATTGATCGTTGTTTTGGTCGGTCCCTTCCGGGTACACACTATCGAGAGAAACCTGGAGATCTTCCTCTTTTTATGCGGTGTCGCAGCGCTGACCATCGCCGGATTTGCGACTATTGAGGGGCAGACGACGGGTTGGACCCTGGCCATCATAGAAGAGGCATTACTGGCGCCCCTTCGTATCACGGATGTATTCGGGATACCGGTGGGGATAGTTCAGATCGTTCTCCTTGTGGGACTGGTCATTCATTTCTGGCATGAACCTATCCACAGGATGATAGGAAGGATATCCACGCAATATCCACTTCATCTGCTCATCTTCACGCTGACAGTCATTCTGGGATTTGGATCAAGTGTGATTTCTGCTATCATCGCCGCAATTATTCTTGTGGAGGTAGTATGTGCCCTGCCCTTAATTCGGACCGCAAAAATACAACTGACCGTGATTGCCTGTTTCTCCATAGGTCTGGGGGCGGCACTCACGCCCCTGGGAGAGCCCCTTTCCACCATTGTGATTTCCAAGCTCTCCGGACCCCCTTATTACGCGGGATTTGATTTTCTCATTCGTTTACTGGGTGTCTACATCGTCCCGGGTATCCTTGCATTCGGGTTGCTTGCGGGGTTTTTGCTACGGAAAATGAAATCCCTCACCGATCACCAGGAATGTGAGATCTACCAGGAGAATCTCCGGGATGTGATCCTGCGGGCGGCAAAAATTTTCCTCTTCATCATGGCTCTGATCTTCCTGGGGGAGGGATTCAAGCCTATCATCCTCGCCTATATTATTCATATTCCCTCGGCGGCGCTATACTGGGTAAATATCGTGTCGGCAGTTCTGGATAATGCCACCCTGACGGCAGCGATTATGAGTCCAGCGCTTACGGAAATTCAGGTAAAGAGTGCCTTGATTGCCCTGCTGGTAGCCGGAGGGATGCTTATTCCAGGAAATATTCCTAATATCATTGCTGCCGGAAAACTCCGAATCACGAGCAAGGAATGGGCATCGATCGGCATCCCGGTGGGCCTCGTATCTCTGGGAATTTATTTCGTCATACTCTTCCTTCCTGCTCTCCTGGGATTCTAAAGCGGGAGGATTTGGCTACCACAAACATCGGCATTAACCGAGGAAATCATCTGATCGAAAGGGTGAGGGAAACCCAAGACGGTTATTGAAGCAAAGTCTCATGAAAATCGTTTGATGAACTCAATTTTTGCGGCCTGTTTTTTTCGTATGCGACACGAGAACCGGTCGTTTTGCATGGCAGACCACGTCAAATGAGGTACTTCCTACCCGTAATTCCCGGAAAAATCCTTTACCATGTGAGATCATGCAAATCAGGGAGGCATCCTCCTCCTCCGCGACGCAGGATTTCATCGGGAGAGCTACCCACGCATACCCGGCTCCTCAAATCAGAATTGCTCAGTGCTTCCCGTGCCTGCAGCTCTGCCAGAAGTCGTGTGGCATGTTGTTCATCCTCAGCGATTTCATCGCGGGTCTCACCGCCGTGATTATGAGGATACAGCTTTCGACAAAATTTCTGAAAAAATGGATCAGTGGAAAATATTAATAGTTCGCCAGGTACCGGTCCAGCTCCCACGGGTGGACCGCCAGGCGGTAGGAATCCGTCTCCAGTTCTGCGATGCGCTCCAGATTATCCATCACATGTCCACCCAGGGCAGTGGATAACACCGTATCCTGTTTCAGATACCTCTGAGATTCTGCTAGGCTGCCGGGCAACATCTCGATATTCCGTCTTTTCCGCTCAGCCGGCGTGAGATGGTAAATATTGATATCGGTGGGCTCAGGAGGTTCTATCTTTTTACGGATACCGTCCAGACCTGCGGCGAGCATAGCGGCAAAGGTGAGATATGGATTGCACATTGGATCGGGACTTCGGAACTCGGCACGCGTACTGCTGCCCCGGGCCGCAGGAACACGGACCAGGGCCGACCGGTTCGCTGCACTCCAGGAGACATAGACCGGAGCTTCGTAACCCGGAACAAGGCGTTTGTAGGAGTTGATATTGGGGTTGGCAACCCGGGTGATCGCCGGGGCATGGGCAAGGAGACCCCCGATATAATGGCGGGCAACATCAGAAAGCTGCCGGTCCCCATCTGGATCAAAAAATGCATTTTTCCCATCGCGGGACAGGGATCCATGGGTATGCATACCCGATCCATTGATGCCTGCAATCGGTTTTGCCATGAAGGTCGCATGAAGACCCGCTTTAAGCGCAAGGG
>JBAIXL010000166.1:0-2194 GCA_037916685.1 Methanolinea tarda | reverse complement strand
GCGGTTCGAGGAGGGTGTACAGACCTGTGTGGGCGGGCTGGAGGTGTATCCTGATAGCCCGTTCCTACTCTACCTTCTCGGCAGTATGCTGATCGCGCAGAATAAGGACCTGGAAGCGCTGAGCATTCTCGATTATCTGATCACCGTACACCCGAACTGTGCGCCAGCCTACCTGAAACGAAGTATGGCCCGATCGCACCAGGGGGATAGCAAGGGATCCGAGCAGGACAGGGAAAAAGCCCGCGAAATGAACCCGGACTTAGTCACCGGGCCGTGATCACCGAACCGTTACCAACCCTCCCCTTGGTTAGACGATAAGTACGGAATGGTAAGATTCTAGACCGGACGGGCATGGATCTCCGGAGGCAGGATCCGTTCGATCAGGAACTCGGGGACTTGCTGTGAGGTCTTCAGGGTCAAATTGAAATGGATCTGGCTTGCCGTTACTCCCAGGAACCGGATGTATATCTGGTACTGGGTATCCACGACTGGAATTCCAAGGGTCCGGATGATGGCCCTCCTCTGAGAGACCAGACGCTCTTCTCCCACCATCATTCGTTCCCGGTCCCCGTCGATATCCACGATCACCTCGTTCTGATAGGAGAGGGCGGTAATGGAGGTAGATCCAATGAATACCTGTTTACCGTCGGGAAATAGCACGTCATAGGTTGTGGCATACGGGTACGAGGTCTCGCCCGTGGAGGGGAACTGCTCAATCCCGATGGTCAGGTAGGCGGCGAGGATCAGGGCTGCGAGTATGACCAACATGATGACGAGGGCTGTCCGCCGGTTCATTCGTTTTTTCACGGGGGGAGCTGTCTTTTTTCTGGGAACGTCTGAAGAGGGTTCCTTGCTGGTGGGTGGGGATGCCGAGGGAGAACTTGCCTGGGATTCCCCCTTTTCCGCACCCGGGTTGCCCTCTTTGTTAGGATCGTAGGGATTGTCTGTCATACCCGTAACTCGAAGCAGTGAGGATAGGCAGCTATTTAATGATAGCGGGAACGTCCCAGGAATATCTTTCACGATCTTCCAGCCCGGCCAAGTCGGATGGGTCTGCTCTCCTTTGCGATCGACTCCACACATCCGCGATGGGCAGTAAGGTTAATATGGTGAACCGTAACAAGGGAGGCGGTATGGTATCATTTGCGGATGTTGCACTCTCGTTCATTGTCGCGTTAATCATCTCTACGGTGATCATCTATGCCGTCACCAAGCTATTTGGAGAGACAGAAGGCATTGGGACCGCCCTGATCGCCGCTATCGTGGGAACAATAATTTACACCATCGTCTACTTCTTCCTGGGCCATGGGTTGCTGACAGCCCTGATCGCAGGCATCTTCTGGCTTCTGGCGCTTCAGGCCCTGTACAAAATCGGCTGGATCAAGTCACTGGTCATCGCGGTGATCATCTGGATTGTAGCAAGTATCGTCGGTTTCTTCCTGCCCACCTTGGGGGGACCTCTGTAACCGTTCCGTGGATCGGAAAACCGGCGTGAGGCGTTTTAAAAACTTAACGGGTCTCCTCCTAGCTGACCGGCAAGATTTATTCCGCTAGGAGCAGTTTCCTTCATTCATGCCCTTCACCCATGTTGTTTCTTGTCTCTCACGCAATTCCCCACTCTTTTAACTGGAACCGAGGGCCCACGTCAACCATCGCAAAAAAACGGATCATCTCCTGGAAATAACGAGGTATTTCCTCGTATCTCCGTGTTGGCATGGTATTCGGATGCAAGAATTTCGGTGGGTTAATTATCTGCCCTGAAAAAATTCCAACCATGTCATTTCAACGCACATTTGCATGTTCGGTTCTCGCTTTCGCTGTCCTGGGACTGATGCTCTTCGGATGCGGATGCCTGACCCCACAACCCGCCCGTACCCCAACCGTATCCATGAGTGAACTGACATTCTATACCGAACAGAATCCGCCCTACAATTATGAGGAGAACGGCACCCTCCAAGGAATCTCTATCGACCTTCTGGAGGCTGTCACCGAAAAGATGGGCCAGAACGTGTCCCGGGATCGGGTGCGGCTGGTCCCCTGGGATGAAGGGTATCAGGCCGTCCTCACGGGAAACCGGTCTATGATCTTTGCCATCGCCCGCATACCGTCGCGTGAGACCTCGTTTAAGTGGGCCGGGCCCATCCCTCCCTACACCACGGTTCTGTTTGCACGGCCGGAGAGCCGGATCGTCATC